>CANRMK010000322.1 GCA_947631715.1 uncultured Acetatifactor sp. | reverse complement strand
CGGCGTATGAGTACTATGACCGGAACCTGCTGCTGTTCCACGACATCAGCACTGATGAGAAGTACCAGAGATACCTGGACAGCATCTTTGAGAACGACGGCTGGAACAGCATCTTTGATGAAGAGGCGGAGCTGGACGCAGAGGACCGTATCATTACCCTCTCCACCTGTGTGGGGAGCAAGCCGGACAAAAGGTTCCTGGTGCAGGCGGTCCTGACAGCGGAGAGCTGAGAGGCCGGGGACGATGCCTGAGGGACCCGGTGCCTGAGAGAGACGGCGTCTGATGGGGATGTTTCTTAGGGAACCGGCACTGAGGATAGTGCCTAAGGGAGACATTGTCTGAGGGGATGTTTCTTGGGGAGATATTGCTTGAGAGAGATGTTGCTTGGGAGAAATGTTGCCTGAGAGAAACGGTATTTGAGGGAGCCAATCCTAAAGTGTACTGGCTTGTCATTAAGGAAGCAAGCCATTAGGGAAGAAGTCGGGAGAGATGGTCAGATGGGCGGAGAGGGCCGTGGAAAAGGGACAGTACAGAACAGGGCAGCGGCGGCCCGGGCCCTTGGGAAAGGGGCGCTGATCCTGCTGGGAGTAGAGCTTGCAGCAGTGGCAGTGATAGGGGCCGTGCTCCTGTTCATGCAGGCCGGGAGGAACAGCCTGCGCAGAGGAGCGGGGTCAGGGAAGCCGGCCCTGGAGATGGAGGCTGTGGACAGAACTGGGCCTGAAGATGGGACGGAGTGGGAAGAGGGGTGGATCCGGTACAATGGTGAGATCTATGAATACAACGAGGACATGCTCACGATCCTGCTCCTTGGGATCGACAAGATGGAAAAGGTGTCGCCCAGCACGGACGGGGTGAGCGGAGGGCAGTCCGATGCCATCTTCCTGCTGGCGGCGGACACAGACAAAAAGACCATAAGCCTGATCGGCGTGAACCGTGACACCATAGTGGACGTGCTCATGCCCGGGATCGGGAAGAATGGGGAGAACCTGGTATATCCCTCCCAGATAGCGGTGCAGCACGGCTTCGGGGACGGGATGGAGGGGAGCTGCGAGCTGACGGAGAAAGCGGTGTCCCGGCTGTTCTATGACCTGCCCATACACGGGTATGCGTCTTTCAACATGGGAGGGATCGCGGCTTTAAACGATGCCCTTGGGGGAGTGGATGTGGAGGTATTGGAGGATCTGACGAAGAAGAACAAGAAGTGGGAGAAGGGTGCGCAGGTGCACTTAGAGGGGGAGGATGCGTTCTGGTATGTGAAATGGCGCGACACTTCCGTGTTCGAGAGCGCCAGGGGCCGCCTGGCGAGACAGAAGCAGTACCTGGGGGCCTTTGCGGACAAGGCCGTGTCGGCCACGAAAAAGGACATCACGCTCCCGGTGACGCTGTACCGGGAACTGAAAGATTACATTGTCACAGACATCAGCATAGATGAGATGGCGTTTCTGGCAGGGGAGCTGTCCGGATATGAGTTCGACGGGGAGGCCATCTACACATTGGAGGGAGAGACCGTCTCGGACGGAAAGCACGAGCA
The DNA here is from genome assembly GCA_947631715.1 of uncultured Acetatifactor sp. Classification (GTDB taxonomy): domain Bacteria; phylum Bacillota; class Clostridia; order Lachnospirales; family Lachnospiraceae; genus Acetatifactor. Next base: position 2,265 of record CANRMK010000322.1, on the reverse strand, counting down.
GTTCTATCCGGACATGGATGCATTGAAGGACCTGATGATCCGAGTGTACTACCGACCGGTGGATCGGTGAGGGCGCGGGACAGAGTTGTATTAAGTTGTATTATTTTTGAATGTATGATATCAGAGGCCTGGCACGTTGGTCATCCAATATTCGGTCAGAAGCCTTATGCATCAATTTTAATTATATTACTTACTTATTTAATTATATTACCTACTTGTATTACCTGCTTATATTACTTACTTATATTACTTACGGTATTAGCCAGGCGAAAGCCCGGTTAATATATGCCTCATGCACGAAACGAAAGGAGGAATGTGACATGAAGAAGAGAATCCTGGCACTGGCATGCGCGTTGACGCTGGTATTCGGCATGACCCTCAGTGTGAGTGCGGCTGATGGAGATAGCAATACCAGTCCGAATGCAGCCAGTGATGCCCAAGAGGCCCAGGAGGATGACGATGACACCGTGAGCATCCAGAACGATGCCACGGAAGTAGTCACCATCCCCAACAGCACCGGCCAGAGCTTTGACGGAGCTACCATCGCGGAATTCGCGAGGACGACCACCATCTCTTCAGGAGTGACCGGAGCGGCCATCAACCCTGTGTCCAACGAGACGGCCAAGGCTATCATTGCCACGGCGAACAGCGTGATCGGGGCCAATGCCTTTATCGCTTCTGTGGTGGACCTGAGCGTCCCTGAGGGGACAGGTACCGCGACATTCACGCTTGCGTGCCCCAACGTATGGAAAGGACAGAATGTGAGCATCCTGCACCTGAAATCCGACGGCACCTATGAGGTGATCAAGCCCAGCAGCGTGGAGAACCAGTCAGTGACCTTTACTATGACTTCCTATTCGCCCATCGCGATCGTGATCGACACGGCAGCGCCCAAGACGGCGGATTCCGGACTTGCATCCGGTATGCTGATCGCAGCGCTCGCGCTGATCGGAGCGGCAGGAGCATACGTTTACGGAAGAAGAGCAAGAGCGTAATTGACCTGACAGTTTACCGTAGAGATACGGATTTAGCCATGCATGGTTAAATGATCTTTTTAAGTCCTACTTTGGCATGAGGCATTTTTTAAAAATAAGTAGAATTTTTTAATCTGTTATGAGATGGCCGATGATGCGGCAGAATAAGAGGAAAAAATGAACGAGACAGCGGCAGCTCAGGCTGTGCCTGAGACAATAGAACTGCAGATAATACAGATGGCAAAGATATCGGGAAGGACCGATATGCGGGAGGTCTATGAAAGGAAGAGCATTGTCTATAAGGCCATAAAACGCTTTTTTGACGTGCTGTTGTCCGGGATCGCCCTGATCCTGCTGTCTCCGGTCTTTCTGCTGACAGCCATCGCCATCAAGCTGGAGGACGGAGGGCCTGTATTCTTTGTACAGCCCCGTGCGGGACAGAATCTTAAACCGTTCCGGATCTATAAATTTCGCAGCATGCGGGTAGATGCGGACGAAAAGCTGAAAGAGATGCTGAAAGACAACGAACAGACAGGACATGCCTTTAAGATCAAGAATGACCCCAGGATCACCAGGGTGGGGAAGTTCATCCGCAAAGTGTCCATAGACGAGCTGCCGCAGCTGATCAATATCATCAAAGGCGATATGAGCATTGTAGGGCCAAGGCCCATACTGACCTGGCAGATGGAGGAATGCAGTGAGTATGAACAGCAGCGCCTGATCGTCAGGCCGGGGCTGACATGCTACTGGCAGATCAGCGGCAGGGCGAACATCAAGTGGGAGCAGTGGGTGGAAATGGATCTGGACTACATAGAAAATATGGGGCTCTGGACGGATCTCAAGATGATCCTGCGGACGATCCCGGCAGTGTTTGACAGCGAGGGGGCTTATTGAGAAGCCGGTGGGGGACTGCATCAGGTCAAATACAAACTGACTCTGTGCAGAGGACAGCGCAGAGACGGCGGAAAGTAGGAAGAACGCACCTTGACAATTGCATATCTTACATTGGGAAAATGTAAAAAGGAAGAAAAAGCTTGCATATACCTGTAGATCCTGCTATGCTGAGTAGGTCAGCAAACAATCCGGTTTGCTTTTTGATGTTAAGATCCTACGTTCCAAACAGGGACATAAGGATTCCCGGCAGTTCGCCGAACGATCAACTTTAATGATGGCAGGATCACAGGGATCGTCTGTGCCGCGGGTTTGTTTTGGCACTGCAGTAAAATCGTCTGTCGCTTCACTTTGTGATCCTGCAGGAAAGGAGGACAAATGAAGCGCAAACAGACAAAGA
>CANRMK010000321.1 GCA_947631715.1 uncultured Acetatifactor sp. | reverse complement strand
TAATGAAACCAAAAATATTGATAGCTGACGATGAAACGGACATTGTTTCTATGCTTGCCAGCTTCTTTGAAAGTAAAGGGTATCTTGTATTGTCTGCCATGAGCGGTACAGAAGTATTAAAATGTGTGGAAAAACAGCCGGATATTATTTTACTTGATATCAACATGCCCGGATCAGACGGATTAGAGGTTTGTGAGCGCATTCGTGACCATGTATCCTGTCCTATCCTGTTTCTGACTGCACGCATTGAAGATGCCGATAAAGTAAAGGGGTTCGCTGCCGGCGGTGACGATTATATCGTTAAGCCATTTTCGCTTGCAGAGCTTGAAGCAAGGGTAAGCGCCCACCTGCGCCGTGAGGCACGACACAATTTTGAAGCACAGGTCAAATTTTCCGGCGATCTGACGATCGATTACTCGGAACGGTGTTTGTTCTTCAGGGACAAGCGCATCGGACTGGCAAAAAAGGAATTTGAAATCGTGGAACTGCTCTCACAAAATTCCGGACAGGTCTTTGACAAAGAAAGGATTTACGAGCGCATCTGGGGCTATGACAGTGAGGGGGACAGCAGTGTTGTAGCAGAACATATCCGCAGAATACGGGCGAAAATTGCAGCATATACAGAACGGGCGTATCTTGAAACAGTTTGGGGGTGTGGCTATAAATGGATCAGGTAAAGCGTTCTGTCCGAAGCTTATCGCTCCGAAAAAGCCTTGTGTTATATGTGTCAGTCTTTGCTATGCTTGCACTTGCCCTCTCTGTAGCAACTGCGTTCTTATGCAATAAAATGATCGATGCCATCAGAGCCTCCTATCCATTAACCGGTGAAAGGTATTACCTGACGAACGAGCAGGGCGAACAGCTGGGTGACGGTACTTATATCGACAGCGCGCCTGCTGCATATACCGAAAGCGATAAACGTGCAATAGACGTATTAAGCTTCCTTCCTGTGGCTGCAGCGCCGCTGTATTCCGCCTTGTGTATCCTGGCAGCGGCGTTGTCATTTTACAAAAATAAATTAAAAATACCTCTTGCTGCGTTGAGGGAAGCTTCCGAGAAAATATCACAAAATGATCTGGATTTTTCAATCGAATATCACAGTAAAGACGAATTGGGGCAGCTATGCAAGTCCTTTGAGATCATGCGGGCCACGCTTGCAGGGAATTTTTCAGAAATGTGGCGGCAGGTCGAGGAGCGCAAACAGCTTAACGCCGCCTTTGCACATGACCTGCGCACTCCGCTCACGGTGCTAAAGGGGTATGATGAAATGCTGAAAGCGAGCGACAGCCCTGCCACAAGGGAAACTGCCGCCACTATGGAAAAGCATATATCCCGCATGGAAACATATATCAACAGCATGAGCCGCCTGAGACGTTTAGAGGACACACAGCCGGAATACAGAACAGTTCTTTTGCAGCCATTCCTGTCTTCCCTATACGAAAGTGCAGAAATCGTATGTAAGCAGGGAGAAAAAACTCTGTATCTGCAAAATCATGTGTCCGTTTCACAGGTATCCATTGATCCAGAATTTGTTTCACAGGTAAGCAGCAATTTGATCGCAAATGCTGTCCGCTATGCCAATCACACGATAACGCTGTCTTTTGAACTGCACGATAATGGCTTGCAGCTTTCTGTATCAGATGACGGGAAGGGATTTGACAAAAATATAATGCACAAAGCAGCCAGTCCATATTTTACAGAGGAAACAGACCGCTCAGAGCATTTTGGACTGGGACTTTATATTTGCAGGCTGCTCTGTGAACATCATGGCGGCTGTCTGCAAATCGAGAATCTACCACAGGGCGCAAGAGTAACTGCTTTTTTTAAAACCTCCCCTTTGTAGATAAAAAGTAGAGAATTCCCCCTTATACTCTCCATGAAAACACATGGAGAGTATTTTTTCTCTCTGACAAAGAAAGGGGTTTTTGTATGGAACTGAAAACAATCGAGCTGACTAAAAAATTCGGCTCAAAAACGGCTGTAGACCATATGAATCTTGCTCTGTCAAACGGCGTATATGGCTTATTAGGTGCAAACGGAGCAGGAAAGACTACGTTCATGCGGCTGCTATGCGGCATTCAGACGCCCACCTCCGGAAAAATCGTTCTGGACGGTAAAAACATTAACAGCCTCGGAGAAAAGTATCGCGATCTGTTGGGGTACCTGCCGCAGAATTTTGGGTATTACCCTGATTTTAAAGCACTTGATTTTCTATTGTATGTATCTGCCTTAAAGGGGTTAAGTGATAAGAATACAAAGGAAAAGTCAGAGGAGCTTCTTGAAGCGGTGGGCCTGTCTGCGGAAAGTAAGCACAAAATCAAGACCTTTTCCGGGGGCATGAAGCAGCGTCTAGGGATTGCACAGGCAATGCTCAATGATCCGCATATTTTGATCTTAGATGAGCCCACAGCAGGACTGGATCCAAAAGAGCGCGTGCGCTTTCGTAATCTGATAAGCGCCTTTGCAAAAGACCGTATTGTGATCCTGTCAACGCATATTGTTTCAGATGTGGAGTTTATTGCAGAAGAAATCATTATGATGAAATCGGGAAAAATTGTCCATTTCGGAAAGCTGCAGGAAATCACCTCCGAAATTGACGGTCAGGTATGGGAATGTATCGTTCCGGCCGCGCATGCGGAAGAATACGCAGCTGCATTTAACACAAGCAATCTGCGAAACACAGACCGGGGCGAGACCATATTGCGGATCATTGCAGATCGTCCGCCTATGGAAAATGCAGTGGGAGTACAGCCTAACCTGGAGGATTTATACTTATTTTATTTTAAAGGAGACAAAAAGCAATGAAAAATCTGATTCAATTTGAGCTGAGGAAAATATTTGCAAGACGGCTGACACAAGCCTCGGTAACAGCAATCTTACTTTTATCAGGATTCCTTTGTTTTATCACATATCATAATATGTACGCATTTGACGGAATCAGCAAAGAGGGCTCCGGGCAGGCGGCGGTCGAGATAGACAAGACTATCGCTGAAAAATATGCGGGAATCCTGACTGACAAAAAGGTACAGCAAATGATGGAAGATTTTAAGCCTGCGCAGGATCTACATGGTATGAATGCCGCTTATCTGTATCAGAACGCTATGCAGTCGGCTCTGTTTCGCCGCTTCTCTGATCTGGAGGGCAGCTGGAATGGCCTTAGCGTTTCCGATGTATTTGGAGAAGAAGAAATTAAGATCGGATATACCTACGGCTGGCTTCAGACAAGTCAAAATATGGTAAGGATCTTTCTTTTTTTATCACTGGTCATTGCCATTATGACTGCGCCTGTTTTTTCCGGTGAATACGGAGGACTTGACAATATTATCCTGACAAGTAAATATGGGAAGACTAAATGTGCCACAGCAAAAATCATTGGAAGCATCTTAGCCGCGCTAATCGTGACTGCGGCAGTTTCAGCCATGAATCTTATATTGTCTTTTATGTTATACGGAAGCAGCGGTCTGGATTGCAGCATTCTCTTTGCTCCTGCAGATTTTGTGGAGGGATATATTCCGTTTAATATTACCTGTGGGGTATTGCTTCAATATCAGTTCCTTTTAGGATTTACCAGTGTCATTAGCGCTACAGGTATTACCTTAGCGCTATCTGCTCTGTGTAAAAATCAAACGGCCGCCTTAGTTGCCTCAACAGCAATTTATCTTTTCCCCATTGTGCTGCCAGTTAGCCAGACAAGCCCTTTCTTTAAGATCATTGCGCTTCTGCCATTGAACCATGCACAATTTGTTTCCCTTATGTCTGTAGGACAAATGGGCAGTAATGTGCTTTATGCGCTATTGGCTGTTCCGGCTGCACTCATCATTATGGGGATCGGCATTGTTATTTCCCACAGAGCTTTTGCCCGACATCAAGTGACTTAACGCTGA
>CANRMK010000320.1 GCA_947631715.1 uncultured Acetatifactor sp. | reverse complement strand
AAAACCTCCCTGAAGACAGGGAGGTTCAAAGTCTTACGCTAAACTCTTTCCTCGGCAGGCGCACCGCTTACCCCATCTACCGCCGCTCGCGAACAGCCTCTTGCGCTGTTCACAGATCTTATGCAGTAGACTCTGGGACCTGCTGTCTTCGGCTTGGTCTTACGACCTACAATACTATAACACAGGGAATCCCTGTTCGTCAATCCCAAAAGTGGGAAATCCACAATCTGTTCCCACCGCCCGGCATTAATATTTCAATACGTTCACCTTTACGCCGGGGCCCATGGTGCTGGTCAGGGTAATGCTTTTCAGGTACTGCCCTTTCAGCGCGCTGGGACGTGCTTTTATGATGGCATCCATCAGCGCATTGAAGTTCTCCTGAAGCGCCTGTTCGGAGAAAGAGGCTTTCCCCACAGGAACATGGACGATATTGGTCTTGTCAAGTCTGTACTCGATCTTACCGGCTTTGATATCGGCAATGGCCTTGGCCACGTCCATGGTCACGGTGCCTGCCTTGGGGTTGGGCATCAGCCCCTTAGGGCCCAGCACCTTACCGAGGCGTCCTACCACACCCATCATATCCGGAGTAGCCACTACCACGTCAAAGTCAAGCCAGCCGTCATTCTGGATCTTAGGGATCAGCTCCTCGCCGCCAACGTGATCCGCGCCGGCTGCCTCCGCCTCATTTACCTTATCGCCCTTTGCGAACACCAGCACCCTGACAGTCTTGCCGGTTCCGTTGGGCAGCACTACCGCGCCGCGGATCTGCTGCTCGGCGTGGCGTCCGTCACAGCCCGTTCTGATATGGGCCTCAATAGTCTCGTCAAATTTTGCAGTTGCGGTCTTCTTAACGAGTGCGATCGCTTCCTCGGGCTCATAAAATACTGCCCTGTCGATCAGCTTTGCCGCTTCGCTATATTTTTTACCATGCTTCATTTTCTTACCTCCTAGGTTCCAGCGACAACTTGTAGTTGTCTCCCAATTTTACTCGATTGCTCAGTCCTCTACCTGAATACCCATGCTTCTTGCAGTACCTGCGATCATGCTCATTGCAGCCTCAAGGCTTGCTGCGTTCAGGTCGGGCATCTTGGTCTCCGCGATCTCCTGAAGCTTTGCCTTTGAAATAGTCGCGACCTTTGTCTTGTTAGGCGCTGCAGAGCCTGACTTTATGTTGCATGCTTTCTTCAGCAGAACTGCTGCCGGAGGAGTCTTCGTAATAAAGCTGAAGCTTCTGTCCGCATACACGGTGATCACAACAGGAATGATCACATCACCCTTGTCCGCGGTCCGTGCATTGAACTGCTTTGTAAATTCTACAATGTTCACGCCATGCTGGCCCAGTGCAGGACCAACCGGGGGAGCCGGTGTTGCTTTGCCGGCAGGAATCTGTAACTTGATGTAGCCTTCTACTTTCTTTGCCATTTTGGCACCTCCTAAAAATGTGGTAGACCGCCGCCTGATTCCGTGCAGAACAGGACACATCCGATCCCCGATGGGAATCATGCGCGGTACGGCGGTATTTCGGCGCAGAATCTGCGGAACAGTCCGCTTCTGCTCCCACTTTGTTCCTTATATTCACCGGCCTCAGCCGGAAAATATCAAAATCGATATGCCGCCCCGGATCAGAGCTTTCTCACTTCCGCGAAGCTGATCTCCACAGGCGTCTCCCTGCCGAACAGCTCCACATTGATGGTGGCAGTCTGTTTGCCGAAGTCCAGCTTCTGTACAACACCCACGGTATCTTTCCAGACGCCGGCCACAACGGCAATGCTGTCTCCCTCCACAAAGTCGATAGAGACGTTCTCCGTCTTGATTCCCAAAGGCTTCATCTCAGCCTCGGTCAGCGGCACGGGCTTGCTTCCCGGCCCGACGAACCCGGTCACGCCCCGCGTATTACGGACCACATACCATGTATCGTCATTCATCTCCATATTGAGGAGCACATAACCCGGAAACATCTTCTTCTGAACGGTCTTTCTGGCGCCGTTCTTCAGCTCGATCACATCCTGCATGGGAACTCTCACTTCCAGGATCTGCTCCGCCAGATGCTTATTGTTTTCGATGGTCTTTTCAATATTGGCTTTGACCTTGTTCTCATATCCGGAATAGGTATGGACCACATACCATTTTGCCTCTGCCATATGATTGTCCCTCGCTTTAGATTGATGTCAGGAAGTTCACGCCGTATTTGACCACGTAATCGATCAGGGCAATGATCACTCCTACTACGATGGAGATCGCCACAACGGCAACGGACTGCTTCAAGGTCTCCTGCCTGTCCGGCCATACGATCTTCTTGAACTCGGCCTTGACGCCCTTAAAGAAGCTCGGGCGGGCCTGCTTTTCTGCAGAATCTCCCATAATAAAACCCTTTCCGTAATACTTACTTGGTCTCCTTGTGCAGCGTATGTGTCTTGCAGAATCTGCAATACTTCTTGATCTCCATCCTGTCGGGATGAGTCTTCTTGTCCTTGGTAGTATTGTAGTTACGCCGCTTGCATTCGGTACATGCTAATGTGATCTTTGTACGCATTTCGCTACCTCCACTGGTTTATTGAACGCTTTCCGCGTCTGTGCACATTTTAAAGCATAAAAAAAAGACCTAAATCCTATCTCGCCTGCTTACTATAACACAGCCATACCGAAACGTCAACACTTTTTTGATCCGGCAGCCTGCAAATTATAC
>CANRMK010000319.1 GCA_947631715.1 uncultured Acetatifactor sp. | reverse complement strand
TCGGAAAATGCGTCCGTTGAAAAGGAACAGGGTTTATGTTAAAATAAAAACGGATTTCCAGTAAAAAACGGGATCCGGAGGCAGAGATGATCTGCATGACAGTGAAAAAGGAGGGCAAACACATGATCAAAGGATTTAAAATGAAACTTTATCCCGGCCAGGAGGCAGAGTATGAGAAGCGTCATAACGAGCTGTGGCCGGAAATGCAGGACATGATCCATGAGCACGGCGGAAAGAATTATACGATCTTTCTGGACAGGGAGACCCTGACGCTGTTCGGCTATATCGAGATCGAGGATGAAGAGCTTTGGGCAAAAGGCGCTGACACTGCCATTAACCGTAAGTGGTGGGATTTTATGGCAGATATTATGGAGACGAATCCGGACAACAGCCCTGTGAGCATTGATCTTCAAAAGGTCTTTCACTTAGATTGAGGATAAGAAGCGGTGGATATTGCATAAAAAGATCAAAACGCTCAGCAGACCACATTGCTTCCGCCCGTATGGCCTGACTGAAGATCCATAGCATTCTGCAGGGTTACGGACGCGATGGCGGAGAGCGCTTCCCGGGTGAAGAACCCCTGATGGGAGGTTATCATGACGTTTGGGAACGAGAGGAGCCTGGCAGTGGTGGAATGCTCCAGGATCTCATCGGAACGGTCCTCAAATACATTATCGGTTTCCTCTTCGTATACATCGAGCCCCACGCCGGCAAACTTGCGAAGACGGATTCCCTCGATCAGGTCTTCGGTCCTGACCAGGGCTCCGCGGGAAGTATTTACCAGGATGACGCCGTCTTTCATTTTGCGGATCGTTTCGATGTTGATCATATGATAGGTGGAATCCGTCAACGGACAGTGAAGTGATATGACGTCACTGTCAGATAACAGCTGCTCCAGAGAAACGTATTCCACGAATTCATTTAAAGCTTCGTTGGGATATACGTCATAGGCGATGACTTTCATGCCAAAGCCCCGGCAGATGCGGCACATGGCGGCTCCGATCTTTCCGGTGCCGATGATGCCCGCAGTCTTTTCATAAAAATTAAAGCCCATAAGCCCGCTGAGGCTGAAGTCATTTTCCCTGACCTTGTTATATGCCTTGTATATGCGGCGGTTGCAGGCCAGGGCCAGAGCCATGGCATGCTCTGCAACGGCTTCCGGGGAATAGCTGGGGACTCTCATGACACATATGTCATGTTTCTTGGCGGAGCTTAGATCCACATTGTTGTAGCCGGCACATCTAAGCAGGAGCAATCGGATCCCGGCTTCGGCCAGAATGGACAGCGTGCGGTCTCCTGCGTCGGAATTTACAAATGCGCATACGGCGTCAAATCCCTTGGCCAGAGCTGCCGTGCGGGGATCCAGATCGGATTTGATATACTCGATTTTGATTTCCGGAAACTGTGCAAGCGCGGAGGAAAAGGAATCCTGGTCATAGCTTTTGGCATCGTAAAATAATATTTTCATAGTCTTACCCCGTGTCCGTTGCAGTGCGGCGGACTGAATCTTTTCTATTTTCTATGGCACTTATTATGACATTTTTTAATAAGACTATTCAAAAAGGGAGGGTATCGATGACATTACGGGAAAGAGGATTTTACAGAGGAATCAACCTGGGAGGGTGGCTGTCGCAGTGCGATTACAGCCAGGACAGGCTGGACCGGTTCATTACGGAACCGGATTTTGAAAAAATTGCTTCCTGGGGCCTGGACCATGTGCGGATTCCGGTAGACTACAATATCCTTGAAAATGCAGATGGAACCACATATAAGGAGGATGGCTTTGACAGGATCGACAGAGCGCTGAAAACGGCAAAAAAGTATGGGTTGAATGCAGTGCTCGATCTGCATAAGACTGCCGGATTTTCCTTTGATACCGGAGAGGCGGAAAGCGGTTTTTTTGAAAATGAAAAATATCAGGAGCGCTTTTACAGACTTTGGGAGAAGCTTGCGGAACGGTTTGGAGAATATGCTGGGAACGTTGCCTTTGAGTTGTTAAATGAGGTCACAGACCCGCGCTGCATCGATACGTGGAACAGAGTTTCCTGCCAGTGCATCGAACGCATCAGGGCATATGCACCTGACACCCTGGTTCTGGTGGGAAGCTATGAGAATAATAGTCCGGAGGCGGTAAAAGATCTCGCAAAGCCCTGGGACGACAAAGTAATTTATAATTTTCACTGTTATTCTCCCCTAAAGTTTACCCATCAGGGCGCCGACTGGACCGAAGCGATCGATCCTGCGGCCAGATACAGCTTTGAGGAAATGCATATCCGCGAGGAGGATTTTGAAGCCCTGTTCGCATCTGCTCTGGAAAGCGCCGAGAGGAACAAAACCACGGTATACTGCGGAGAGTATGGTGTGATCGACAGAGTTTCTCCGGAGGACACGCTGAAATGGTTCCGCACTATCCACAGTGTGTTTGAAAAATACGGTATATCCAGAGCGGCCTGGAGTTATAAGGAAATGGACTTTGGAATTTCGGACAGCCGCCTGGACGGTGTACGGCAGGAGCTGCTCAAATATCTTTGACGAAA
>CANRMK010000318.1 GCA_947631715.1 uncultured Acetatifactor sp. | reverse complement strand
ATCTGCCTAAGATGCAGACCCGGGACCTTTCAGTGCACCGCCAGGGGCTCGAACCCTGGACACCCTGATTAAGAGTCAGGTGCTCTACCAACTGAGCTAGCGGTGCATCTACGTCATTTACTGTTTTTTCACAACGCAAATGTTATTATAGTATATTAGTTCTGCAAATGCAAGTCCTTTTTTTAATTTTATATATTTTGCGGCAAAGTTCAGCCTTTTCCTTGCAGGTCATGCCCGGTACTGCCGATGTTCTCCCGGCAGACCGTTGGAGCACGTCGGCACTTGGCGAGGTACTCTCGAGCAGGCATGTCTTATATGCCTTGGGTCCGTTACGTGCGGAACCGAGCGGAAGCGCGTCTGCCGGGAGAACATCGGCAGTACCGGGGAATAGCCCTGCTATTCCCCGGTTTTTCTTGACATCATGGTCTGAATGTCATAGGACACGACCACACCTTTGCCTCCATACATCTGATAGAACTGCTTTACCACCCGATCGGCTACTTTCCGGCCGTTTTCTATATCTGCATCCATCAGGACAACAATATACTGTATGCTGCTGTATTTGGTGCCAACATCCACCATGCGGAGAGAAGACGCCACCGCCAGCTCCAGGGTTCTCATAGGCTCTTCCGGGTTCATGGAAAGCTTCTCATTATCATCTGTAGACAGCGTAAACAGCAATGTCTGCACCTGCTGCTGATTTCTCTTTACTCCTCTGGAAATATAATTGTAGATCCTCTGAAAATCCTCATAATCTACTTCAAAAATGCCCTTTTCGCCCTGGTCCAGCCCCCGCTCTAACATACTGCGGATATGATCCAGGTCTGTTCCCGTGTTGTGAGACTTATTCTTTGTTTTTTCATCGCTGTAAAATGCGTAAGCGTTCTTACCGTTCCGCTTTACATAATACAGCGCTTTATCCGCATTCGTGTACAGCTTGTCAAAATTTCTGCCGTCTCCGGGTATGACAGCAATACCAATAGATACAGAGGTAGCCCGGCTGCAGTTGATCTTTTCCAAGCTTTCCGCCAGCATATCCAGAATTGACTGTGCCTTTTCGGAAATTTCCCTGCGGTCGGTAACGTCCGTCAGGAATACGATAAACTCGTCACCGCCCAGGCGGCATACCACATCGTCGGCCCCTGTATTGGCTTTCAGCGTATCCGCAAATATCTTCAGAGTCCTGTCCCCTACAATATGTCCGTATGTATCATTGATATGTTTGAAATTATCCATATCAATGATCATCATCGCCCCTGAATGAGCATCTCCGATCAGTTTTGCGATCTGAATCTCCGCATAATTCCTGTTATAAAGGCCTGTCAGGGAATCCGTAGCGGCTTTCTGCTGAATATCTGCAGTGAATTCTGTCAGCACTCTGTTAAGCAGCGCACTGCTCTGGCTCGCCAGGTCGTCCTCCCAGCTGATCAGGGCCTCTTCTTTCGTAACGTCAAATCCCTCCCTGAGCATTCCCAGGAACAGGTCTGTAAGCTGCGGGTCGAACTGTGTGCCCCGTCCTCTCTCAAACTCTCTGATCACTCTCTCCTGTGTCAGTTTATGCCGGTAGATACGATTTGACGTCATGGCGTCATACGCGTCGGCAATGCCGATGATACGGGCGCAATAGGGTATGTCTTCCCCTGACAGCCCGAAAGGATAGCCTCTGCCGTCATAGCGCTCGTGGTGGTACAGCGCTCCCTCGGCCACGCTTTTGATCACATGGATATCCTTTAAAATATCATTTCCTATAACAGGGTGCTTCTTTATGATCTCAAATTCCTCATTGCTAAGTTTACTGGGCTTATTCAAAATAGCATCCGGCACGCCGATCTTTCCGATGTCGTGGAGCAGCGCCACATAGTGCAGATTCTGCACGTCTTTTTCGGGCCAGTTCAGCCGCCTTGCGATAGCTGCGGAGCACTTTGCCACCCGCAGGGAATGTCCCGACGTATAAGCGTCTTTTGCATCGATGGTATTGGCGATCACCATGATGGAATTTAAGGATACCTTTTCCACCAGCTTCGTCTTTTCCTCCAGCTTTGCCTCCAGATCGTTCTGCAGCTCAGAAAGCTCCAGGATACGGCCGATCCTGCTCAGCATGACCATAGGCACAAAAGGCTTGGTGATAAAATCAGACGCTCCGAGCATAAGACATTCTTTCTCCGTTTCCGGCTTGGTATCGGAGGTCAGAAAAATAATAGGGATCTTTTTCCATCTGCCATTTGCCTGGATCCTTTTCATAATCTCACGTCCATCTAATCCGGGCATATGCAGATCCAGAAGAATCAGTCTCGGCAGATTCTCCTCCAGAAATTCCAGCGTCTTCTCCCCAGACTGAGCCGTGCGGACAGAATAAAATTCTTTCAGAATATCTCCGGCCACTCTGAGATTAAATTCATCATCATCAACAATCAGCACATCGCAGGCACATTCTTTTCCAACTGTCTCCAAAATCTTTCCTCCCCACTCCCCTACATCGTCTCCTCAGTTTCTTTTCCGTATGCCTTATCTGCCTTGAATTGTATCATATCATAAATAAATCCT
>CANRMK010000317.1 GCA_947631715.1 uncultured Acetatifactor sp. | reverse complement strand
TCCTTTTCCAGGGCCTGGGTCACCGTGTCCAGATCCCGGAAAGAGAGAAAGGGATTGCGCAGGCGCATCTGGCCGTTACTGATCTCCTCCACATTGTTCTTTATGTTTTCCGAGTAGGAGGTGACAATAGGGCAGTTATAGTGATTGTTTGCCTCCGGAATCTCGTTTCTCTCATAGAACAGGGCGGGATAGAAGATAAAGTCCACCCCCTGCCTGATCAGCCACGCCGCATGCCCGTGGGCCAGCTTGGCGGGATAGCACTCGGATTCGCTGGGAATAGATTCGATGCCGAGCTCATATATGTTCCGGCTGGACAGAGGTGACAGCACTACCCGGTAGCCCAGCTCCGTGAAGAACACGTGCCAGAAAGGGTAGTCCTCGTACATGTTGAGGACTCTGGGGATTCCCACGGTGCCTCTGAAAGCCTGGTCCTGGGGCAGGGAGGAGTAGGAGAACAGCCTCTTTAGCTTGTACTCAAAAAGGTTGGGCACGTTGCTGGGATTTTTCTGCCCGCCGATTCCCCGCTCGCAGCGGTTCCCTGAGATGAACTGGCGTCCGCCGGAGAATTTGTTGATGGTAAGGCGGCAGCTGTTGGTACAGCCCTTGCACTTTGCCATGCTGGTCTCGTATTTCAGGGCGCAGAGCTTTTCATAGGAGAGCATGGTAGTCTCATACCCCTCCTCATAGCGCTCCCTGGCCACCAGGGCGGCGCCGAAAGCCCCCATGATGCCGGCGATATCCGGGCGGATCGCCTGGCAGCCGGCAATCTTTTCAAAGCTGCGGAGCACGGCGTCGTTGTAAAAGGTGCCGCCCTGTACCACGATATTTCGTCCAAGCTCCCCGGCATCGGACACCTTGATCACCTTGAACAGGGCGTTCTTGATGACGGAATAGGCCAGTCCGGCGGAGATGTCGGCCACGCTTGCTCCCTCTTTCTGGGCCTGCTTTACCTTGGAATTCATGAACACAGTGCAGCGGGTCCCGAGATCGATGGGGTGCTCGGCGAACAGCGCCGTCTGGGCAAAGTCGTGCACATTGTAGTTCAGGGATTTCGCAAAGGTCTCGATAAAGGAGCCGCAGCCGGAGGAACATGCCTCATTGAGCTGCACGCTGTCAACGGTCTGATTTTTGATCTTGATGCACTTCATATCCTGGCCGCCGATGTCCAGAATGCAGTCCACATCGGGGTCAAAGAATGCGGCGGCGCGGTAGTGGGCCACAGTTTCCACTTCGCCGTCGTCTAAGAGGAAAGCCGCTTTCATCAGGGCTTCTCCATAGCCGGTCGAGCAGGCCCTTGCGATGTGCACGTCCTTTGGCAGCAGCTCATAGATCTCTTTCAGGGAGCGGATCGCGGTGTTCAAGGGGCTGCCGTCGTTTCCGCTGTAGAAAGAGTACAGCAGGGTGCCGTCCTCCCCCACCAGAGCCGCTTTCGTGGTGGTGCTTCCGGCATCGATGCCCAGGAAAGCCCTGCCCTTGTAGGTCTCTAAGTCTGCGGTGGCCACATGGTGCTGTTTATGGCGCTCCCGGAACTGCTCATACTCGGCCTCGTCCCGAAAGAGAGGCTCCATGCGCTCCACCTCAAATTCCATTTTGATCTCGGAGGAAAGCTTGTTCGCCATTTCCTCCATGGTGCAGGATACTTCCTCCTTTGCGTTCAGCGCCGAGCCGATGGCGGCGAAGAGGTGGGAGTTTTCTGTATCTATGATATGTTCATCGTCCAGCTTCAGGGTGCGGATAAAAGCCGCCTTCAGCTCAGAGAGGAAGTGCAGCGGCCCTCCCAGGAACGCCACATGTCCGCGGATAGGCTTCCCGCATGCCAGGCCGGAGATGGTCTGATTCACCACCGCCTGGAAGATGGAAGCGGAGAGATCTTCTTTCGTTGCGCCCTCGTTGATCAGGGGCTGGATATCCGTCTTTGCAAAGACGCCGCACCGGGCGGCAATGGCATAGAGGGATTTATAATGCTTGGCGTACTCGTTCAGCCCTGCGGCATCTGTCTGGATCAGGGACGCCATCTGGTCGATAAAGGATCCGGTGCCGCCGGCGCAGATGCCGTTCATGCGCTGCTCCAAGTTGCCGCCCTCGAAATAGATGATCTTGGCGTCTTCCCCGCCCAGCTCGATGGCCACATCAGTCTTCGGCGCAAGCTCCTGCAATGCGGTGGCGACGGCGATCACCTCCTGGGTGAACGGAATCTCCAGATGATTGGCCAGCGCCAGGCCGCCGGAGCCGGTAATCATGGGATACAGCGTCAGGTTGCCCAGCTGGTTGTAGGCCCTGCTCAAAAGGGCAGACAGGGTCTCCCGGATATTGGCGTAGTGGCGCTCGTAATCCGAGAAGAGAAGATTATGTTCACAGTCCAGGATAGCGATCTTGACTGTAGTGGAGCCGATATCGATTCCAAGAGAAGCGGTCTTGGCATGATCCATAAAAAACATCCTTCCTGTTCAATCTCAAAATATCAATTGGCAAAGTGCGCCGACAGGTTCCGACACACTTAGCTATTATAGTACACAAAGCGCCAAATTGCAAATAAGTTTGGTTG
>CANRMK010000316.1 GCA_947631715.1 uncultured Acetatifactor sp. | reverse complement strand
CTTCCAGGGCGCCTCACTGCTTCAGACAGAGACGCTGCCTATCACGGACCGGCGTCTGCAGACAGCCTGGGATCATGATCTGTACCGGATCCGCCTGACTATGACAGAAGAGCAATTTACAATGATAATTCGGTGAAAATGCGGCCTGTCCCCGGACAGGGGAAAAGAGGAAATATGAATTCAAACGGAAATTTGCGAAGAACGGCTATCATCTCATATCTTCAGAGACAGGCAGACCCTGTCAGCGGCGCGGAGCTGGCCAGACAGTTCGGGGTCAGCCGCCAGCGCATTGTACAGGATATTGCACTGCTGAGAACCGAGAACAGAAGCATCATATCTACCAACAAGGGATATGTGCTGTACCAGCATCCGCCCAAAAAGCTCAGCGGCTTTACCGATGTGATCACAGTGAATCACACTGCCGATCAGGCTCTGGAGGAAATGTACGCCATTGTGGATTACGGCGGAGCCATGCTTGACGTTTTTGTGGATCATGATCTGTATGACCAGATCCGTGTGGACCTGGTCATCAATGACAGAGAAGACGCGGAAGAATTCTGCGAAAAAATGAAGCGCAGTCGGTCAGAATCCTTAAAGGGGCTCACAGAGGGATGCCACTACCACACAATAACGGCGCCCTCCAAAAAGGCGCTGGATCTGATCCGGGAAGAGCTGCGCACAAAGGGGATCCTGGCGCCTGCTAATATATCCTGCTCTCTTCCAGCAGACTGAACTTTCCGTTTTCAAGAGAGAGCAGGGACACTGCGCAGTTAGGCAGACGGATCTGCCAGAAATGGGCCAGATCGATTCCGGCCAAAGGGTTGATAATGCTTCTG
This sequence comes from uncultured Acetatifactor sp., assembly GCA_947631715.1. Lineage (GTDB taxonomy): Bacteria > Bacillota > Clostridia > Lachnospirales > Lachnospiraceae > Acetatifactor. The sequence continues at coordinate 1,718 of CANRMK010000316.1, read as the reverse complement.
TTCATAGCCCCATGCCCTGCTATCAGCACATTTTTATACTTGTGCTCCGCCGGCAGGAGCCTGTCCTTTAAAAACTCCGCCGTCCGATCATAGAGCTGCTGAAAGGATTCCGCGCCCTCCGGCGGCTTATAAGACGCCGGCGCATGGAAAAAGTGGTACATGGGATTTTTCTCGTCTTTTTTTGCATCCCCGAACGCCACGCCTTCCATGACTCCAAAGCGCATCTCCATCAGCCGCGGATCCCGACACAGCGGAATATCCCTGCTGCCTATCAGTATTTCCGCAGTCTGCACAGCTCTTCCAAGCGGCGAACAGAATGCAAGATCAAAAGGAACCGATTCCAATGCTGCCGCTGTCTCCCGCGCCAGCTGTATTCCGTATTCATTTAAGGGCACATCACTCTGGCCCTGAAGCTTTTCTCCCCTGTTCCAGTCCGTTTCACCGTGTCTTACCAGATATATTTTCATAAGTCCTTCTTTCTCCCATCGTGTGCCGCAGTTTTTCTAACGAGCAGACGTTTTTTCAATCGCTTCCCACAATCCGCTGAGGTAAACGGCGCCCAGCGCCCGGTCATACAGCCCATAGCCCGGTCGTCCGACCTCATCCCAGATCATCCGTCCATGGTCCGGACGGATATAGGTATCGGGGCATGTATCATGAACAGCTTTCATGATCTCATACAGATCCAGGTCACCGGCGGAGGACAAATGCGCCGCCTCTCTGAATTTATGGTATCCCAGGTGTTTTACATTGCGCACATGCATGGCGCCAATGCGCTTCATCTGTCCAAAATGGCGGATCATGGCCGGAATATCGTTGTCCGGGTCAGATCCCAGAGAACCGGTGCAAAGGCACAGGGTATTGCAGGGGGAATCGTAAAGCTTCACGATTTTATCATAGTCCTCCTGGCTGTGCGCGATACGGGGCAGACCAAAAACAGGCCACGCAGGATCGTCAGGATGGCATGCCATGACCACGCCGCATTCTTCACAGACAGGAATAATACCTTCCAGAAAATACCTGTAATTTTCCCGCAGATCATCCGGCGTTATGGTTTTATAGCGCTCCAGAACCGTCTCAAGCTCCGCCAGCCTCTCCGGTTCCCAGCCGGGAAGAGAAAATCCGTTGCTGTTCTCAATAGTGCTTCTCACGATCTCCATGGGGCCCATATCACCCAGATCCGCCTCGTCAAAGTACAGGCTGTTTGAACCGTCCTCCGGTATCACCCTGGCAAGATCTGTCCGCAGCCAGTCAAACACGGGCATAAAATTGTATATGATGACCTTTACACCGTATTTTGCCAGGTTTCGTATGGTAATGCGGTAATTTTCAATGTAACGGTCACGGGACGGCAGGCCCATCTTAATATCCTCATGGACGTTTACCGACTCGATCACTTCACATTCCAGCCCCGCCTCGTGGACCTCGTCCATGTAAGCCCTGATCTCTTCTTCCGTCCAGACCTCCCCTGCCGCTTTGTGATCCAAAACCCCCATCAATCCGGACATGCCCGGAATCTGTTTGATCTGTTTCAAGGTAATGCTGTCTCTGCCGGAACCGTACCAGCGGAATGTCATTTTCATAACGTTTTTCCTCCTGAAAGCTTTGTGGCAGCTCCTGTGTGCATGAAAAAAGCCCCAAATCTGCCTAAGATGCAGACCCGGGACCTTTCAGTGCACCGCCAGGGGCTCGAACCCTGGACACCCTGATTAAGAGTC
>CANRMK010000315.1 GCA_947631715.1 uncultured Acetatifactor sp. | reverse complement strand
TTGCTGTCATACAGCGTCACATCCGCCCCCATACGCTCCAGAAGCGCCACAGAGCCGATCCCGCTGATCCCGGCGCCGATCACAAGACATTTTTCTCCTGCTGTCATATCAAAATATCCTCCGCTGCATAAAATCAGACCTCCCGGCCCTTTCCATAGCCGGATCCGTGTAAAATCGTTCAGTACCCCATCAGCGCTGCAAGGCACATAAAAGCCGTCACAGCGGTAAACACTGCCGTGACTCTCGTCTCCGGCCATCCCCCCAGCTCAAAGTGGTGGTGGAGCGGAGCCATCCGAAACAGCCGTTTCCCGCCGCTTCGCTTAAAGTATGTCACCTGCAGGATTACGGAGACCACCTCCGCCAGATAGACAATCCCCACAAGCGCAATGTAGAGTGGCATCTGCAGCATATATCCGCAGCCCGCCACAAAGCCTCCCAGCGCCAGCGATCCCGTATCTCCCATAAAGACCGATGCGGGATACACATTGAACAACAGAAAGCCCATTAAGGCCCCCGCCACCGCACAGGTCACCGGCTCAATCCCACCGGCCGTTCCAAGAGTGATCACTGTAAAGAACACCGCCACCACCGCGGTGACACTGCCGGCCAATCCGTCCAGTCCGTCCGTAAAGTTCACGCCGTTGGCGGTCCCGATCACGATAAAGAACAGGATCGGAATGCCCAGGGCACCGGGGTCTAAGTATTCCCCACCGGAAAAGGGGATCCGCATGGTCAGCTCCACGTCGGTATAACGGGTCAGATACCATGCGAACATTCCCGTCACCAGAAGCTGTCCTCCGAATTTCTGCAGAGGGCTTAATCCCATGGACCGCCTGCAAACTACCTTTATGTAATCGTCCAAAAAACCCACCGCGCCAAAGCCCGCCATTAAGAACACCACAGGCACGGCTCTCGGAAATGCCCCCAGAAACGGCAGACATGTGACCGCCACGCTCAACAGGATCAGCAGCCCGCCCATAGTGGGCGTCCCGGATTTCTGCAAATGTGCAGCCGGCCCGTCTTCCCGGACAGTCTGCCCCACTTTCAGCCGCCTCAGACAGGGTATCAGCACAGGCCCTGCCAGAGCACTCAAAGAAAAGGAGATCAGAATGATCATCAGGCTAATTCTGCTCATTGTTTTGATTATACTCCATGATTCCCAAATAAGGAAGAATATTTTCAAAAAGCTGCCGGACGATGGGTGCTGCCACCTGTCCGCCGTAATATACCCCCTGGGGATTGTTCACGATCGCAAGGGCCATGACCTGCGGGTCGTCCGCAGGGGCAAAGCCGATAAAGGAAGCTATGTATCTGCCGCTTCCCCGGGGAAGCGTCTGGCTGGTGGCCGTCTTGCCTCCTATCCGGAAGCCCTCCACCGCCCCGTTCTTTCCGGAGCCCTCGGACACCACCTTTTCCAGAATGCTGCGCATGGTCTCACTGGTCTGCTCTGATACGATCCCCTCTGTCACGGGATAAGTAAAGGTCTCCAGGGGGCTGCCCTGGCTGTCTAAGGTCCTCACGCCGAAGTGGGGCGTGATCCGCCTGCCGCCGTTTACGATGGAGGCCGCCGTGGTCAGAAGCTGAATGGGAGTGATCTGGAAAGACTGGCCGAAGGATACCGTTGCCAGCTCCACATTCCCCATGTTCTCTTTCTTGTGCATGATGGTCCCTGCTTCCCCCGGAAGATCGATGCCCGTCTTTGTCTTCAGGCCGAACTGCTCAAAATATTTATAGTAATTGTCCACTCCCAAAGAAAGGCCCACGGTAATGAATACCGGGTTACAGGAATTCATGGTAGCATGCACAAAGTCCTGGGAACCGTGCCCGGCGATCTTGTGGCAGCGGATCTTCCTGTCATCCACAATGATATATCCGGGACAGCTGAACGTGCTATTTGGCGTCACCACGCCCTCCTCCAGGCCGGCCGCCGCCGTAACGATCTTAAAGGTGGAACCGGGCTCATAGGTATCGTTGATGCAGCCGTTCCGCCAGATCCCGTTCAAAATGTTCTGCCGCTCCTCATCAGAGAGATCCTCCGAAATCCCCTCCGGCAGATCATAGGGGCTGTTCAGGTCGAATTCCGGCACGTTCACCATGGCCAGCATCTCGCCGTTCTGAGGGTTCATCACCAGAATGGAGACGCTGTCCGCCTGCTTGGCCGCCATGGCCTGCTCCGCCAGCTGGGCGGCATAGGACTGAATGTTCAGGTCCAGGCTCAGCACAAGGTCGCTGCCGCTTTCAGGTTCAATGCGCCGCTCTCCCGCCTCCTCCACTTCGATTCCCCGGGCGTCCGTCACGGTAAGGATCGTTCCCGCCTTTCCCTGGAGATATTTCTCATAGATCACCTCCAGGCCGATAATGCCCTGATTGTCACCGCCGGTAAAGCCGAGCACCTTACTGGCCAATTCGCCGTAAGGATAATAGCGCCGATAGTCTTCGTCCACCTTTACCCCCGCCAGGTCGTACTCCCTGACCCGATCCCCCGTCTCCTTATCCACATTGCTCTTGATCCGCTCCATGGAGGAAAATTTTTCCACCCGCTTCCGGACGTATTCCTC
>CANRMK010000314.1 GCA_947631715.1 uncultured Acetatifactor sp. | reverse complement strand
TGAAGACGGAAACAGACCTGCTCATGCAGCATCAGGAGATCGGAGGCGTCTATCTGTCAAAAGAGGATTACCTGATCGAGCAGCATCTTCCGGGAGACTATCCTGAGCAGCAGACGGCAGAGAGGCTGAAGCTGCTGGACAGACTGGTGCAGGAGTGGAACGCATCGGTCATGCTGGTGCCTACGGCAGACAATATCCTCCAGGACAAGATGCCGGCAAATGCGCCCTGCTATGACCAGGCAGCGCTGCTGGAGCGGGTTTCCGGGCTTGTGGGGGAAGAGCGCTGTGTGGATGTGTATGGAGCGTTGCAGGAGCACAGCAGCGAGCAGATCTATTACCGGACAGATCACCACTGGACCAGCCTGGGAGCATATTACGGATATCTGGCCTGGGCGGACGCCATGGGAGAGGCGCCATATTCCTATGATGTGGAGGGTATGGAGACGGTCAGCGAAAATTTTCTTGGGACTCTTCAGTCTAAGGTCAATCTGGACTGGCCTGCGGACAGTATCCGGTATTTTCCGGAGACAAGGCTCAGGCGGCTTGAGGTCACATACGACTTGCAGACAGAGACGGATTCCCTATATGCGGAGAAATATCTGAATACAAAGGACCAGTACGGATTTTTCCTGGACGGCAACCATGGGGTGACGGAGATCGACCTGCCCGACCGGGGGAAAAAGACGCTTTTTCTGATCAAGGATTCCTATGCGAACTGTTTTGTCCCGCTGCTTCTTCCGCATTATGACAGGATCTATGTGATGGATCTTAGGTATTTTAACGGCAGGCTGTTCGACTTTATGAAAGCCTGTGAGCCGGAGGAGGGCATGGACGTACTGGTACTGTATAACTGCATTCATTTTCTGGAAGAGTTTCAGTATTATTGATCCCTCCTGGGGAAAGGAGCTTTTATGTCAGTGATCGGAATACCACAGAATACTGTTGAAATGCTGCAAAAGCACAATTTCAGCATACAGAAAAAATACGGGCAGAATTTCCTGATCGACGGGAATGTACTGGAGAAGATCATAGATGCGGCGGAGGTCACACAGGAGGACTGTGTGCTGGAGATAGGGCCGGGGCTTGGGACCATGACCCGGTGCCTGGCGGAGCGTGCGGGAAGCGTTGCGGCGGTAGAGATCGACCGGCATCTGATTCCGATCCTGGAAGAGGCACTGGCCGGATATCAGAATGTGACGCTGATCAATGAAGATATCCTGAAAGTGGATATCGGAAAGCTGGCGGAGGAGAAGAACGGCGGCCGGCCTATGAAAGTAGTGGCAAATCTGCCTTATTATATCACTACGCCCATTATCATGAAGCTGTTCGAGAGCGGAGTGCCGTTAAAGAGCATTGTGGTCATGGTACAGAAAGAGGTGGCAGACAGAATGCAGGTGGGGCCGGGGACTAAGGATTACGGCGCGCTTTCTCTGGCGGTTCAGTATTACGCAAAACCGGAGTGCATCGCCAATGTGCCTCCCGGCTGCTTTATCCCGCGGCCGGCGGTGGACAGCGCTGTGATCCGTCTCGCCCGGTATGAAGAACCGCCGGTGCAGGCGGATGAAAAGAAAATGTTCGCGCTGATAAGGGGCGCGTTCAATCAGCGCCGTAAGACGCTTGCGAATGCGCTGAATCATGCTGCGGGCCTGAATCTTTCGAAAGAGAGCGTGGAAAATGCCCTGGAAAAGATGCAGCTTCCTCCTAATGTCAGAGGGGAAGCGCTGACCCTGGAACAGTTCGCCCGGCTCAGCCTCCTGCTGTCGAAGGACAGATAGACCGATATTTAGTAAAATTTGGACAGACTGCACCACTATATCTTGTACTTTTTTCGCATTTTCTACCTATTTAATTTTGACACGCCCCTTTGGATTATGGTACAATGGCTGTGACGTGAGAGGCGAAAGTTTGAAAGTAAACTTTCAAACTTTGATTGGTATGCGTGCTGAAGCATGCTAGGGGTATAAGAACATAAAATACGGTTTTATTAGGGGAGCGGGCTGCCTTGGATAAGTATGAATATAAAGTAAGAGCGGATGAAATCAAAGAACTGATTGCCAACGGGGAATATGCGCAGGCGGCGGAAATCGCGGATACCATTGACTGGCGCCGGGTAAAGAGCGTGATGATGCTGTGCACCATCAGCGATCTGTACAAGATCAACAGACGTTATGAGGATGCAAAGAACATGCTGCTTTTGGCCTATGAGAGAAGACCGGGCGGCAGGACGATCTGTTATGCGCTCTGTGAGCTCTGCATTAAGACAGAGGAATTCGTGCAGGCGCTGAAATATTATGAGGAATTTGTACAGGCGGCACCGAGAGATCCCGGCCGATATATTCTTCAGTACCGGCTTTATGAGGCCCAGGACGTAAGACTGGAAGAGCGGATCGGGGTCCTTGAAGAATTGAAGAAGCGTGACTATCGGGAAAAGTGGGCTTATGAACTGGCTTACCTTTACCATAGAGTGGGTCTGGCAACGCGGTGTGTGGAGGAATGCGATGAGCTGATCCTGTGGTTTGGGGAGGGAAAGTATGTGATCAAGGCGATGGAGCTGAAAATGCTGCATCAGCCCCTTAGCCCCGA
>CANRMK010000313.1 GCA_947631715.1 uncultured Acetatifactor sp. | reverse complement strand
AACAGGAAGCCCAAGATCAGTCCAGTCTGCGGAGCTCCGTATAAGCTAAAAGCAGAGGTCCCACGCCTTTCGCATCATTTTCGACGATAGGCTCAGACATATAGTATTCAAACGTGCCGTCCCGCTTCGGGTTATCCTGGGGGCCCAGTCCTGCCACCAGGCAGATGCCTCCCAGATTCAGACCGTTTTCCGTCTCTTTCAGATACTTATCACAGATCCCTTGAAATGCCTTGATGCCATACTCCCTGTAGCTCTCCGGCAGAAATCCGAGGCGCACGCCCTTTAGCAGGGAATACGACATAATCGCGCTGCCACTGGTCTCCAGATAGTTCGGTTCTCTTCCGCCCAGCGCCGGGAGCTGATACCACATGCCGCTCTCATCCTGGAATTTCAGCATATCGTCCATAAGCTGTACAAAGGTCTTTCTCAGCCAGTCATACTGTTCTGCGTATTCTTCTCCCGGCTCACACTTATCCAGAGTGTCCAGGAGCGCCATAGCATACCATCCCAGAGCGCGGAGCCAGAAGTGCTGGGACAGTCCGGTCTCCTTATCGCACCAGAAAGCTTTCTTGGACGCATCATAGCAGTGGTAATAAAGTCCCGTCTTCCCATCGCGCATATGCTTCACCACATTGCTGAACTGGGAAAAGATATCCCCATAGTTTTTCTTATTGTTGAACTTCGTCTCATATTCCATATAAAAAGGCTGCCCCATGTACAGTCCGTCCAGCCACACCTGATCAGGATAGATCTTCTTGTGCCAGAAGTTTCCCTCTTCGGTCCTGGGCTGGCTTTTCACCTGGCTGTAGATCAGATCGATGGCTTTCCTGTACTTTTCTTTGCCGTTCATCTCATACAGGGCAAACAGAGTCTTGCCTGCATTTACGCTGTCTATATTATATTCTTCCACGGAGTAGCCGTTTATCGTGCCGTCTTCCCGCACCCGGTAATCGATGAAAGCATCCGCGAACTCATAATACTTCTTCTCGCCCGTGGCCCGGTAGGTTTCCAGAAACGCCAGGATCATACAGCCGTCAATGTAGTTCCAGCCTGCAGCCTTGCCCGCTCTAGCGCGCTCAATGTTCCAAACCGGCATATCCAGCGTACTCTTTTCGATCAGCTGATCTATGTATTTCTCAAAAACCGGAAGCTTCATACAAATCCCTCCTCACAGAATACAGAATCTTTAAAGTTATTTCCTATTTTACCTGTAACGGTCTGTTTCGTCAAGGCGCGAAAACCATAAAATTACCCATGGCAAATTCACTTTCAAACGATCTCTCTACTTATCATCATATCACAGGTACGCTGCCCAGTCCCAAAAACCAGGCGGCAAGCCACAAAAGGAAAAGATGCGCCGGATAAAAGACATAAAAGAAATATTTCAGGTTCCATCCTCTCCGGCCGTTGTAATCCGCCACAGGGATCACAGCAAAAAAAGCGGTGATCTCACTGATATTAAAAAGCGTCAGCACGGCACACCCAAGGGCCATGGCAGCGGCCTTTGCGTTGTGCGCCACATACATGACCAGGATAGTCAATACTCCCAGCCCCGCATAGTCCGTTTTCAGCGCTTCGGCCGCCAGCATGGCCGCTCCCAGCACCGCCAGATCCGCTCCCAGCGTTCCGGCACGCCCCAGCCCCCTGCGGACTCCGTACAGAGCCAGTGCCAGAGCTGCAGCCAGACACAGGACCGCATAGTAGATCAGGATATACGGCAGACGGTCCAGGCCGAATCTGCCGTGCGTTTTGCCTGCCAGCCAGGCACAGGAAAGAAGTATCCCGAAAGCGGCGGCAAATGGCGTCAGCACCGCCGGAGGACGGTGATCTTCCAGCCAGGCGCAGGCGCACATGACCAGCATCCCGAGAAACAGGGTGAAGTACACATTCTGATGCTGAAATTCCAGCACTCTGCCGCTGAAGGCCAAGTCAAAGGGGACCTCCGAGATCAGTGCGAACAGTCCCAGACGCACCGCATATCGGAATCTGCTCCTGGTCCGGAAAAAACCCTCCGTAAGAAGAAAGCAGAAGATGGGAAATCCCAGGCGCCCCACCAGCCGCAGGAACATAATGCCGGGATACAGCCATTCGCTCGCTGCCAGTCTCTGCAGGAATCCCCCCATTTCCCCATGATATAGAGCAGTAAAAAAATCACGGTCAATGACCATTCTAGTCAACAGCGATGCTGCCAGATGATCTATGAACATTGTAATGATGCCGATCAGCTTTATAGTGCTGCCGCTTATGCCCTTCTCCCTCTGTGACGCCGGCTTTCCGGCGCATCTTGCTGCCGTTCCCATATCCATACGCTTCTCTCCCGCCGGACCTTGCCGCCGCAGCGGCCATAATGCCCTATTGCACGATACCTGCTTCCTATACTTCCTATATATTGATACCATAGTATGAATCGACAGCTTTGTCAACTACCTTTACAGCGCACTACGGCGCAATTATAACTGTTCAGCTTTCGGTCAAACTGCTGCGCTGATGCCGTATGACTGAACTGTCACGCGGAATTTACGACATCAGACAAAATGACACCTAGTATGACAAATCATGTGACACACTGAATGACATATAAAATGACATGTAAAACTCCCTATAAAACGCAAGACAATGGGAAAGCGGCACATGGAACGACAGGAATGCTCCTTATAATAC
>CANRMK010000312.1 GCA_947631715.1 uncultured Acetatifactor sp. | reverse complement strand
TCGAACGCATTGACAATACAGAAAGAATCCTCCTGCCTCTCGCGGGCGCCGACTCCCTGCAGATTGCCGATCTGATAATCCAGTTCGCCATTGCTCTTCCCCATAAGAGGCGCCTCCGTCCGTGGGATACGGCTCCTTTTATTGACGGAATTTTGATGTTTCTCCTGCTTGTTTCTCAGTGCCATATTCACTCACCCTGCTGCCCGTCCACAGCTTCAAATCCGCATTTCCAGTTATAATCACTTCTGCAGAACGGCACAAAAACCAGCTTGGTCTCGCCCAGTTCGATCACATCGCCCTGAGCCAGCCTGGTGGGAACATAAACGGGCTCCTCGTTCACATAGATATTGTTGGCGCTCTCTCCGGGAATCAGATGAAAAACATTATGCTTCTCATCGTAGCCGACCCGGGCATGGTTCTCTCTGGAAATCGTAGAATCGCCCTTGATGCAGATATCCATCTGTTCCCCGCGTCCCATAGTGTTATTCTTCGCCAGGATCCTGTAATCCTTACCCTTTTCCGGGCCTGCGATGCAGACGAACCATCCAACCACCGGTTCCAGCTTCATGGTCTTTTGGAACACAGCTACCGTCTTGCCCGTGTCCTCCTTCGGCGTCGTGTAGCTCTTAGGGGCCACCGTTGCCCCCAGAGGCTCCTGCATGGGAACCTGATCCACATAGCCGCCGCCCACCGGCACCGTCTTCCCAATGCTTCCGGATTCCGCGCCGAACTCCACACGGTTTTGCATTTCCCCCCCGCTGCAGTACGGACATGTCTGATATTGACTGTTGTCATAAATATGTCCGTTTCCACATTCCACTAATGCCATCTCATTTTCCTCCTTTATCGTTTCACGGGCTTGCTCCGGAACCTGTAAGAACCCTTGCCCGGCCCCCTGAATTTTTTACCGATCGTCTCAGTTGACATTCAACGTGTAGTCAAGGATCCTCGGGTCACTGCCATCGAGAGGGATCCAATAGAGTCTGGCAGTGTCTCCAATCGCACCATACGCAGCTACCGTATTAGAATTCAGGACACATAAACTTCCGTATCCGTCCAGGTCTGTATCCTCATACAGGCTTTTTTCTTTTCCATCGTCTAGCGTAAGCTGCCTGATACTAACTGTTTTAACACCTGTTGCGACATCCTCGCTTTCCCTTATATAATAGGCTATTCCATCCTCAACTCTCATATTTGAGTAGTATCGTTTTTCATCTGTGCTACTTTTAAACGCCCAGTTATGTATAGATTCATCGGACACAGCATCCCTTATGTTTATGCAATACATTCTCCCGTTTGCGTCCACTTTACCATCATCGTTGCTGTCCTGATACGGGCGATCGTACAGTACATATACCCTATCATCCTCTACATAAATCTCTCTCACATCTACATATTCTTTGTATGAAAATAATTTTTCTGGGGCAGACCAGTCACCGCCTGCGGGCACCTTGTAAACAGTATCCACCTCTCCCGTCTTGTCCACATAGTAAAGGTATCCGTCCGAAAATGTCACCAGCCCCTCACCGCTGCCTGTGTTCACACTTCCATCATTCTTTCCATCCTGTATATTCCAACGAGTCAGCCAGCCGCTTTCCTTGTATGCGAACCAATAGGAATCGGAGACATAAAATGCCTGATAAAAATCAGAACTGTCCGATGACCCCAAAAGCTCTTCCGATTCGCCCCCGTTCTTATTCACCCGGTATGCTTTCCCGTCTGCGGAGTCTACATAATAAAGATAGTCCCCTACAATGCTGAGACTGTATGGCAGAACCCCAGTGAGAAGAGAGCCGTTTGAATTGCTGCCTAAGCCATTCCCCGAAAAATAATACAGCTCCCCTGCCTCCGGATCCGTGCATAACATATTCTGATTCTTGATATCGGCAACGCTGTTCCCCAGAATTTCCACCGTATCCGCACCAGCGGCCTGGGGCTTCTCCGTGGGATTGTGCGGTGGCAAGGAAATTCTGACCGGTGGTGTCGTTTCCTCCGTGGACGCCTGGGTAGGCTTGGGCGTTTCCGTCGGTTTTGCCGTGGGCGCCTGGGTGGGCTTGGGCGTTTCCGTCCCCCCGCCGGCATAAGCCTGCGTACTGCTCCGGCGGCTGCCCATTCCTGCAAAAAGCATCACGCTTCCCACTATCGCGATGAGCAATACTGCCGCTCCCCCGATCACCGCCACCAGGACAGGCGTTTTGTGCTTCTTCGGAACTGCAGGGTCCTGCTGAAGCGGTACCGGCTGCGGCTGTACAGACTGCGTTGGCTGCAGATCCGCGGGTTGGATCGGCGCTTGTACCGGCTGTACCGGCGCCGTGAACACCCTCTGATTAGTCACACCTTCAGGCTGCGGAGCCTGTGCGGCGTTACCGGCCAGCAGTGCATTCTTAAATTCGCCCATGGACTGGAAACGATCCTGGGGCTGGACGCTCATAGCCTTTAAGATGGCATCCTCTTTCTGTTGCGGAATCTTCACTCCCAGACTGCTGGGCGGGATCAGATCGTCCTCCTCCAGGCGGTCGATGGAATCGGGGGGCCGTTTCCCTGTAATGGCAAAATAGAAGCTGGCGCCTACCGTATACACATCCGTGAACGGGCCCTGCCTGCCGTGTCTGGTATACTGCTCTTTCGGCGCAAAGCCGTGCTTCAGCACTACATCCAGGCTGCGGCTCTTGTC
>CANRMK010000311.1 GCA_947631715.1 uncultured Acetatifactor sp. | reverse complement strand
AAATTTTCAAGGTACTATTAATGATGAGACGAATAAAAAAATTATTTGACCCCAACATCATTCTATCATATTGACAAAAGTTTGCAATATATAGAATGCAACCAGCGCAAGGATAAGATCAAAACGCCCCTCATTTACAACGGCAAGATGCATGATGCCTATCTTTCCCATGTAAAAGTACAGATCACTGCCTCCAAAAGGACATTTATCTCGTAGATGTTCCGCTTTGAAGCTTTGAAGATTTCCGGATACGGAAGCTTGTTTCCATCAACGCCTTAAATTTTTATATCACCCTGTGCATGGCGTTCCTTAACCATATATCCGTGAAGCCGGAAACAAACGCTCTGAAGGTTTCTATCCTGCAGAAAACAGACCCCTTAAAAGAGAAAGTCCATTTCTGGTATTACCGGCTGGCAAAAGGCATCCGCTCATGGGACTGTCCTTCTAACTCTTTCAAAAAATCGGCGGAGCGTCACTTTGGACAGATTTAGCTGCTTTTTAGGTACAGTTTGCGGAAACTCAAGGCAATATCCATATTGACATTTCCTTTCAGTTATGAGATTCTTAATATAGTTGTGAACAACTGTTCTCCACTATATATGAGAGATTATGAAAAGGAAGGAGCATTCTTATGATAAAAACAGCAATGGCGGATGACAGTGCATTTTAAACCCGTGTGTCTCATCAAAAATGTTGTCGAATTGAGAGGAAATTATAGTGAACAAACAGATTATAGGGCATTTCCCCCAACAAATAATCAATCTGTTACATTTAGATGTCGCTGCCGGCACACCTATTTATATCTCTGAAACTAACATAGCTCACATGAAATCTTCTCATCCGGATGACTTTGCAAAATATGGCTGCGATCTGAAGAACATCATCTCTACTCCTGATTATGTAGGCAAGAATGTAAAAGACAACTCCATAGAATTTACCAAGGAATATTGTATTGACGGAGAATATGTAAAAGTTGCCGTCAGGGTCACTTCTCACAATATTTATTATGCACGCTCATTATATGTTTTGAGCCGAAAGAGAACAGAAAACTTTATCAAAAAGGGAACCCTGAAAAAACTTGACAAATAGTTAATTTCAGGTATAATATAATTACAGTAGGATATACTATATTGAATGAAATCAGAGGACGGAACGGGCAGCCGTCACCCTAGTTGGAGATGTGGGAAGGTCACCCCACCTATTTCATTCAAAAGGTTATGGCGGGTAGCTTAAACTACCCGCCATTTTTATAGCTTCAGGTAGCCATGAGTCCATGCCAGCTTTAAGGAAAGGATCGAAATCATGAAAAAGAAAACGGACCGTTATTTGTATCCTGCAATTTTTACTTATGAACCAAATCAGGAAATTGCCGTCATATTCCCCGACCTTGACTGTGCAACCAGCGGCGAGACTGAAGATAATGCTCTCCTGTCTGCCCGTGAACTTCTGGGCTGTGTATTATGCGGCCTGGAAGAAGATGGAGAGACGATTCCCCAGCCTACCCCACTGCGCAATGTCAATGTTGAGCCTAATGAACGCGCTGTTTTGATTGATGTCTATATGCCTTCCGTAAGAGAGCGCAACAACAATCGTTCTGTGAACCGGACCGTAACTCTGCCGGCATGGCTGAACGCCGCCGCCCTTGAAAAGAACATTAATTTTTCTCAGGTCCTGCAAGATGCACTGAAAAAGCAGCTGCAGGTCCCCTGACCATTCTGATATTTGTTGTATATACAATATGCCTGACTGGAGAGCCGAAGCGGCGATTACGTCAGCCGCCGGACTTTATGAAAGGGGGCTGGCGCGAAAACCCTCCATAAAAATCCGCGATGGTCTTACCGGCGGTCTTTCCGACTGCGTTATATACAGCCTGATCATAATGAAAGGGATCTTTCATCTGAGAAATGTAAGGTTCAAAGCTTGCAGCCATCACAAAATCTTTCTCATTTTTACAGATCGAATTGGCCTGTTCTATCACACATAGCCGCTTCCCCTCCATCTCAATCCTTTGTCACTGGGCTGACTTTCTCATACTGCTTATCACATCTTCCATCTGAATCCTTTGTCAAGCATAAGTTCATGGCGGACTGCATAGCGTCTTTACTCCAAAAATCGGGCAGAAAGCCGGTCCCCTCCTCAAAAACACCAGCGAATATCGCAGTGGGAATGTTCAAGAAAATAAGAGAATTGGGCAGATAAAAATACCGGATATCTCCGGTGTTCAGCGTTCCGCTTGTATTCTCACCGATCACAACGCACTGTGGAATATTATCTTTGACACACTTTACCATAATTTCCGCAGAGGAGGCAGTTTCCCTGTCGGTCAATAAGATAAGGTCGTTTTTGTATTGTCCTGCAGAAATGGGCTGTGCTTCGGTGCATTGCCACCGGGAGACAGGGTCTGCTGAAATCTCTTTTTTCCTGTTCTCATAATCGTGCAGATTCGTCGTGTGAAGACTGATCTCCGCCAGCCTGCTGCCCTGTGTATCCAGCTTTGCATAGCCTAGATTGAAAACCGCACTGCCGTTCAAGTTTTCGACGAATTTCCGTACATATTCCGAATCTCCTCCGGAATTGCCCCGCAGATCAATAATCATCTTTTTGGACTTCCTAAGTTGGCTTCCCAGGGAGATCAACCTGGCCATGTCCTGCTCTTCCGCTTCACCAAATACGGCAAATCGATGGATCGTTACAACATCAAT
>CANRMK010000310.1 GCA_947631715.1 uncultured Acetatifactor sp. | reverse complement strand
ACCGCCTGACGGCTCACGCCCAGCTGCTCCGCCACATATTCCTGAGACAGCTTCAATTCTTCCCGTCTGCTTCTGATGTTCTCACCCAAACTCATACCCAAACCTCCTCAATAAATTGTTCCTCCCCATTACAGCCAGTCAGAAATTCCCGGCTCGTGCGTTCGGTATCCTCATTATACCCAAAAGCAAAGCTGTGCGCTACCAACTATATGTCAACTGGCAGTTGCAGAACGGTTCACGCACGGTAATTTGGGCTGGGTCTGACCTGTTACATCTGAATTTGTTTTCTGTCACATACTTCTTGTATCAATCTTTCAGATCATATAAACTCGGGGCAAATGACCGGCGGGCAATTTTTGTACTATTATTTTTCATTGAGGATTTCACATTTATCCCATTGCACTTCTCTTCCATTTTTAGTATACTTATTACAGCATCAGGACACGAGCGGTCCGCATATGCTGATACTGCATTTGTTTTTCAGGTACAGAAAGGAGAATCGGAATGATATTTTCAAAAAGGGATTCCGCCCGCAACAGGAAGAACGGATTTGAGACCATGGACGGCGGCGCGTCTCCCGGGAAGAAACCTACAGGAAAGATCATCGGCATTCTTGCCGCTGTGATCGCGGTCTTTATCCTGATAGGAAATTCCACCTACGAGATTAAGGAACAGGAGCAGGCGGTGCTGATCACGCTGGGAAAGGCCCAGGCAGTCACCGCGCCGGGACTTCACTTTAAGATTCCGTTCATTCAGCAGGTCAGGAAAGTCAACACGACCATACAGGGCTTTTCCATCGGATACAACGCGGGCACCAACGAGACCATCTCCGATGAATCCCTGATGATCACTTCCGACTTTAATTTCATAGATGTGGATTTCTATGTGGAATACCGCTACAGCGATCCCGTAAAGGCGCTGTACGCTTCCTCTAATCCCCTTGAGGTCTTGCGGAATGTGAGCCAGAGCTGCATTCGCACGGTCATCGGCAGCTACCCTGTGGACGATGTGCTCACCACCGGGAAGAACGAGATCCAGGCCTCCATCAAGGAAATGATCCTCGAGAAGCTGCAGGCGCAGGATATCGGAATCCAGCTCGTAAACATTACCATTCAGGACTCCGAGCCTCCCACCACGGAGGTCATGGAAGCCTTTAAGGCGGTGGAGACTGCTAAGCAGGGCAAGGAGACCGCTCTGAACAATGCCAACAAATACCGGAACGAGCAGATCCCATCCGCACAGGCGAAAGCAGACGCTATCGTAAAGGAGGCGGAGGCGCAAAAGACAGAACGCATCAACGAAGCCACCGCACAGGTGTCCCGCTTTAACGCCCTGTACGATGAATACATCAAAAATACCGCAGTCACAAGGCAGCGCATGTTCTTTGAGGCCATGGAGGACGTCCTCCCGGATCTGAAAGTGATCATCGAAAGCCCTAACGGCGATGTGCAGACCATCTATCCTCTGGAATCTTTTACCGGAGGCCAGACAGAGCCTGACGATGATGCCTCCGGTGACAATACCGCCGAAGAATGACGCAGCCGCCAAGTGCGGCAGAATGTGAGGAATTATGAAAATCATAAGACGCATCTTATTGGTACTGATTGTCTTTGCGGCCCTGATCACAGGCGCATCCGCCCTTGTGATCACACATGAGAACGAATACAGCCTGGTCCGCCAGTTCGGAAAAATCGACCATGTGGTCTCAAACGCCGGAATCAGTTTTAAGCTTCCCTTTATCCAGAGCGTGGACCAGCTGCCCAAGCAGACCCTGCTGTATGACCTGTCCCCCTCCGATGTGATCACCAGCGACAAAAAGACCATGATCTGTGACAGCTATATCCTCTGGCACATTACAGATCCCTTAAAGTTCGCACAGACCTTAAACTGCTCCATCACGAACGCCGAGAGCCGTCTGGACGCCATCGTGTACAACTCCACCAAGAATGTGATCAGCAGCACCTCCCAGGACGATGTGATCTCCGGGAGGAACGGCGCGCTGTCCCAGGCGGTGATCGCAAATATAGGCGCCTCCCTGGATCAGTACGGCATCGAGCTCCTTGCTTTTGAGACAAAGAAGCTGGATCTGCCCAGCGACAATAAGGCGGCAGTATATGAGCGCATGATCTCCGAGCGCGACAATATCGCCGCCACCTATACCGCGGAGGGAAGCTCCGAGGCGCAGATGATCCGCAACTCCACCGACAAGGAAGTGACAGTCATGCTTTCGGAGGCGGAGAAGCAGGCGGAGATCCTCATTGCCGAGGGAGAGGCGGAATACATGCGGATCCTTTCCGAGGCGTACGCGGATCCCTCCCGTCAGGAATTCTACTCCTTTGTGAGAAGCCTGGACGCCCTGAAAGCCTCCATGAAAGGTGGGAATAAGACCGTGATCCTGTCTCCCGATTCCCCCATTGCCCAGATCTTTTACGGAAATTAAGTGCAGAACGTATTTTAAGGAACAGAAAACCCCGGTCTTCACCGGGGTTTTCCGTTTCTTATGAGGGGGGAGATAGTGAAATGAATCAACTATCTGAAATACATGTTACTGAGAAAATGTGTTCAAACTGTGTCCACTTTATGAAATAAAAATAAAATATACTTTTGTTTTCTCACATCTCTTTTTACAATAGCTCCAGGTATGTCTCCATGGGGATCTCCCCGTTCTTTCTGGTCGCAGCGTTGGCCGCCGAGAGGGCCGCCGCCTTTTTCAG
>CANRMK010000309.1 GCA_947631715.1 uncultured Acetatifactor sp. | reverse complement strand
GGGAACAGGGTATAAGGCTCTGTAGCCGCCGCCAGAAGCCCCACCACATCGGCCTCATAGGAATACAGGGCCAGCGCATAGCCCAGATGATGGGTCTGGGCGTATTCTCCCGGCGTATCGATCATCAGATCGTTGTAATGGATATACTGTGTTTTGTCATAATGGATCTCTTCCCGGTTCAGGGCCTGCCTGAGAGTGGTTTTCCCGCTTTCGCTTCGGCCGATCAGTATCAATTTTTTCATATGGAACCTCCAGGCTGCTCATCTCTGTCAGGTCCTTGTCACAGGGCAGACCGCATATTTTAACTCCTCCCTGACATAATCCAGAATGGCCTGCTCGGACGCTTCCACCTCGGATACGGTGCCGGTGATGATCAGGGAGCCGCTGAAACGGTCCACAAAGCCCAAATCGATAGACGCCGATTTCATGGCCACATCCGCCATAATGATAGCGGTCTCCGCGGGGGAAACGGTCATAATGCCGATGGCGGCGCGGGAATAATCAATGCTGGGATTCAGGCCCAGTTTTTCATAGAGGATCGGATCCGGGTTAGCGATGATATGCGCAAGCGTGATCTGCTTGCCGGGCACCAGCTCCTGTACGATCCTCTGCTTTTTTGAATCATCTGTCCAGTCCATGGGTGAAACACCTCCTCTCAAGCCGCTGCCGGCAAATATCCATGTCAGCTCTGATAAGTCACCCTGCAGGGTCTTTCTCACCCGCCGATCTGGCAGCGCAGTCTTGTATCCGCCTCCACTGCCCTCTTAAGCATCTCCATATGTGCCGCATCGGGCGGCAGGATATCCGGCAGAGTATAGGTCCTCCCCAGACCGGCGTACTTGTCCTGTCCCAGGCGGTGATAGGGGAGCAGATAGATCTCTTCCACACCGGGCAGCTTGTCCGCAAAGGCTGCAATGGCCCGGATCTCCTCCAGTGTATCATTAAAGGTGGGAATCACAGGGACTCTGATGCTTAACCGGGTCTGGCCGGAGGCAGCGATCTTTCTCGCATTCTCCAGCATGAGCTCATTGCTCTTTCCCGTAAATTCCCTGTGCTTGGCGCCGTTCATATGCTTGATATCCATCAGATAGTGATCCAGGTACGGCAGGATCTCCTCTATGGTCTCATAGGGCGCACAGGCCATGCTCTCCATAGCGGTATTGATGCCCGCCGCCTTGGCCGCCCGGAGCAGATCCCTGGCAAAGGCCGGCTGGCAGAGGCTCTCTCCACCGGACAGGGTCAGGCCGCCGCCGGACCTCCTGTAATAAGGCCGGTCCCGCTCCACGGTCTCCATGACCTCCCCCACGGTCACGTCACGTCCCACGATCTTTTTCTTTCCGCCCACGACCATCTCCTGGATAGCGTATTCCTGGGATTCCGGGTTGCAGCACCACCTGCACCGCAGCACGCAGCCCTTTAAAAAACAGATAGTGCGGATCCCCGTGCCGTCGTGGATGGAATAGCGCTGTATGTCAAATATGCGGCCTTTAGTCTGTAAATAGTCCATATTGCCTCTTCACTCCGCCGTCCCCGCGGTAAGCCGAAAGCCTCTCCGGATCGCCTGCCGTCCGGGCCTTTGGCCCATTTTCGTCAAATCTCAATTCCGGTCTTTAGAACCCCTGTTCCGTCCTGCGGATAATGTCATCCTGCAGGGATTTGGAAAGGGTGGTGAACAGAGCGCTGTAGCCTGCCACCCGCACTACCAGATGAGCGTATTTCTCCGGGTGCGCCTGGGCGTCCAGCAGAGTCTGGCGGTCCACCACGTTAAACTGCATATGACTGCCCTTCTGGTCGAAATACGTCCGGATCAGGGCCACGAAATTCTCCAGGCCTTTCTCTCCGCTCAGGGCAGAGGGGTGGAATTTCTGGTTGAAGAGCGTACCGTTGGAGGCAATGCCGTGATCCAGCTTTGCCACAGAGTTTGCCGTGGCAGTGGGCCCGTGTACATCCTTTCCCGCAGACGGCGACACACCGTCCGCCACGGGGGTATGGGCCAGTCTTCCGTCCGGGGTAGCCCCGGTCTGAGCCCCCAGAGGCACATTTGCGGATACGGGATACAGTCCAGCCTGGAACTGTCCGCCACGAGGATTTCTATATTTCAGCAGGGGCTTTGTATAAGTGTACGCCACGTCCCTGGCGAACATGTCCACCTCCTCCAGGTCATTCCCGAATTTAGGCACCTGGGCGATCATCTCCAGCAAGTCCTCATAGCGCTTCTTCTCCTCAGGAGGCAGTTTCATATCCATCACGGACCGGATCATGTCCGCCACCTGGCTCTCGTCCGCCGTCAGGCCGTTCTTCTCCATTTCCCGCAGGATTTCCGCAGCGATCTCCCCGGCGCTGACAGCGTCGAAGCCCTGGCCGTAATTCATGGCCAGCGCCTTTTTGTACTCTGCCATGGTCACTTTCTTCTCATCGAACACCAGCTTCTTCACCGCATAGAGGGAATCCGCCATATTGGCGATGCCAAATCCCTGAGGGCCGGTAAAATTGTAGACGGCGCCGCCCTCCTGGACGCTCTTTCCCCGCCTGATGCAGTCGTCCACCATAGAGGAGAGGAACGGCAGAGGGCACCTTGCGGCGTGAGCCGTATCAATGGCGTTATCCGCGTTCACCAAAAGAGCGATATTGTATTCCTGCTGGATTTTGTAAGCGTTGTAGAATTCTTCAAAGGTGGTCATATCCTCCACCCTGCCGGTGTCGGGGCCGATCTTCTCCCCCTT
>CANRMK010000308.1 GCA_947631715.1 uncultured Acetatifactor sp. | reverse complement strand
TTTCTGTGTTTTATAATAGAGCATATCGGAGCAATCGCACCGAAAGGAGGATTTATTGACGGCTTTATGAAGAAGATAAAGAAGCCGCTGTCCCTGATATTGGCCGGAGCAGGCGTCCTGTTTCTGCTCGCCGCCATATTCGTCATCGGCAGACAACTGTATGATGACCGCCAGGCCCGTGATACCATAAGCGAGCTCAAGGCTTCCGCTGAGACGCCGACGCCTGAAGCTCCTTTCTTGACGCCTGCGGCCTCTGCCCCGGCGAGCCCGGCCCCCACGGCAAGCCCTTCTCCGGAGCCCACTCCTGTTTTGACCGCGAACCCTTATGCGGACAGCTTCCTGGAAAACGAGGACATGGTTGCCTGGCTGTGTATCCCGGATACTCCTATTGACTATCCTGTCATGTGGACTCCGGCGGATGAAAATTACTACCTGCGGCGGGGGTTTGACGGCAGCAGCAACAGTAACGGGTGTCTGATCCTGGATACGGACAGTTGTGTCGATCCCCTGACTACAAACCTGATCATCCATGGTCACAACATGAAATCAGGCGCCATGTTCGGCACCTTGTCGGATTACGAAAAGGAAGATTTTTATCAGGATCACAAAACAATTCAGCTTTTTACCAAACAGTGTCTGCGGAACTATGAAGTGATCGCCGTCTTCCGCTCCCAGGTCTTTAAAAAAAGCGATACTGTATTTAAATTTTATAAATTTTTCCAGGCGGATACGGAGGATGAATTCAATGACTTTTATGACAATATCAAGGAAATGTCCATATATGACACCGGTGTCACCGCGGAATTCGGAGATCATTTCCTTACCTTGTCCACCTGTTCCTACCATGTAGACCGGGGACGCTTCGTGGTAGTTGCTAAAGAAACAGAAAGCGGCAGCGATTATCTGCCTCCGGGCAGCGAAAACAGCGGCACGGAAACAGATGCCGCCCTGCCGCATCAATAATCAACTAAACACAGCAAGGAGGATTCTTATGAAAAAAAACAGACTATTCACTGCAGTACTGGCGGTTGCAGCCGCACTGATGCTGCTTCCGCCCACCGAGGTTTCCGCCGAGGAACCGGCCACCTATTCCGTCAGTTATATATCCGATGAGTCCGGCTGGTATTATACCGAGGGTTCTGAATTTAAAGGTGGGGCCTGCGGTGTTGAATTTTTGCGGCAAAGACTGAAGGACGGCGATATTGTTGTCGTCTACAATGATTTTGACGGCGGCAAGCTTCTGGATCTCGGTTCCGTTCGGCTCAGCAATCTGACCATTGCAGGCGGCGCCACCTGGGCCATGGTTCAGGTGGGCAGTGTCGATAACCTTTACGCCCTGGGCGGCAGTACAAGTTCCATTTCCGCGCCTGTAACCAACGCCAATATCTACAATGACGCAGTGTGCAATCTGAACGATAATGTGGATGTACTCACTCTCTACTTTGAAAGAGATGAACCGAATCCCGATGTAAACTGTGTGGGCACTGTTGGGGCTTTTTACGAAAAATCCATCAAAGAAGCCGGATGGACTTATACCAGCGCATATAATTTTAAGAAAGGGGCGCTCAGGGTAAGCGACGGCACACTGCAGACCGATGAAGCAGACTTCTCCACAAATCCGTCCGATGCTCCTGCCCCCATTGGAGCGCCTGCTTCCACCAAGGTTTCAGCGCAGCCCGCTTCCAATGAATATGATGACGTACCAAAGACCGGAGACAGCTTCCGATACCTGTGGCTGCTGTGCGCTTCCGCCGCATGCTTTGCCGGCAGTGCCGCACTCAGGCGCAGCTTCCGCTAGACTGCTTCCAGTGATCCAAAAAATGCCAGAATAAGCTCCGGGCTCCTGCCGGAGCTTATTTCAGAGGAACATGACATGCACAATAGACCGAAACGACAAATGCTCAAGAAACTCCTACCCGCCTGTGCACTGCTGGCACTGATGCTTACAGCCTTTTTCATCTATGCGGCCATTACCCATAACCGCATGGTCGCACAGAACGCTGCCTATCTGGAATTTGAGACTACGCAGACTGCGGACCGGATCAACGAAATGCTGCACAATGCCAGGACCAGTCTGGAGACCATTGCTTCCCTGTACAGTCAGGCCCTGGACTCTCCGAAGGTGGATCTTGCCGATCTGCAGGAAATCGCCGCCGGAAGCTCTTCTTTTGACTACATCGAATTCGTCAGTTCCGCCGGCGAGGACCTCTCCAGCACGGGTGGATCTGCTGATCTGTCCGACAGAGAGTATTTTAAACGCGGCATGAATGGGGAATCCGGTATCGATGTGGTGTTCCAATCGCGTATCACTCATGAGACGCTTGTGGTATTTTATGCCCCTCTGAAATATGACGACCGTATCATAGGCGTTCTGCTGGGGATGTACCGGGAAGCGAGAATGCGGGAACTGATCGGCGCCGACTTTTTCGGCCACCCCTCTACCTGCCTGCTCTGTCTGCAGGACGGCACCCTGATCTCAAGCTCCAAGGTCAATTCCAATGTCTCCAACGTAATGGAGATATTTCAGGACAATAATACCTTAAATACAACCTCTTTTGCCAGGTTCCGTTCGGCTCTGGAGAATCTGGAGGCACATAGTTTTACTTTCAATGGAGTTTCCGGTACTGGCTCCGCCTGTATGGCTGTTCTTCCGGAGACGAACTGGATGCTGCTGCAGACATTTCCGTCCAGCGTAACCTCCAGCATGGTCAATGAAGCCAATATCAG
>CANRMK010000307.1 GCA_947631715.1 uncultured Acetatifactor sp. | reverse complement strand
TTCTTCTGCTCTCCGCCTATTTCAAGATCAATGCGGTACTCCGCCAGCGCTCTTTAGACCGGCTGGAAGAGAGCGCCAACACTGCGATCGAAGAGGTCGTATCCAAGCTTGAGCGGGACAGCCGTATCCTGAATGCAGCGGCCGACATCATCTCCCAGACGGACAATCTCGACATCGACGCCACGCTGGAGATCATACAGAGTGTGAATCCTCTGCTCGATACCATGAACGTAAGGGTCCTGCTGCCGGATGACCGCATTCTCACCGCAGACGGCAAGGTCCTCGACACCTCGGAGATCGGTCATATCTCCTTTTCAGAGGAGGCTCCGCTGGGCGAGCATATCTCAAACCGCACATACAATCTCGCCACCGGCCAGCCGATCCTGCGGCACTTTGTCCCGATCATTCAGGACGGGGAGACAGTCGCACTGCTTTACGGCATCACCGATCTGGCGGGCCTGCCCGGCAGCCTCAATGTGGACTACCTCTACAACGCCAGTGCCTATGTTTCCATCATCGACACCAGGTCCGGAGACTTCCTCATGGATACCTGGCATGACTCGCTGGGGAACATCTCCGACCTTTCCGCTGCCGACTCCGGCCGGAAGACCAAGGGCAGCAAGACCTGGGAGCAATATTTGGACGATCTGGTCAACTTAAAGTCCGGTTTCGTCATCTACCGCACGCCGGACACCGACGGCTGGGAATACATGTATTACGCCCCCATCGGGGTCAACAAATGGTCCATCGCGGTGGACGTGCCGGAGAGAGAGGCTTTCGCCAGCGTCTTTGCGGTCCGGAATGTATATGTGGTTCTTGGAATCCTGATGGCATTCACAGTCATCGTGTACTACCTGTGGATACAGCGCAACGCAAAACGGGTGACGGAGCAGGCGGTGGAGCACGCAACGCTCACCGAGAAGCTGCGTAAGGCCGAGGCGGCCGACCGGGCCAAGAGCGCTTTCCTCTCCAATATGTCCCACGATATCCGGACGCCTATGAACGCCATCATCGGCTTTACCACACTGGCCCAGACCAGTCTGGACAACCGGGAGCGGACCCAGGATTACTTAAAGAAGATCCTCTCCTCCAGCAACCATCTGCTCTCCCTGATCAACGATGTCCTGGACATGAGCCGCATCGAATCCGGCAAGCTGAACATCGAGGAAAAGGAATGCTCCATCTCGGATATTTTCCGGGATATGCGGAATATCATACAGACACAGATGGACTCCAAGCAGCTCAATTTCTTTATGGACACGGTGGACGTCATCGACGAGGAGATCTACTGCGACAAGCTGCATGTAAACCAGGTGCTGCTGAACCTCCTCTCCAACGCCATCAAGTTCACCCCCGCGGGCGGCACTGTGGCGCTGACGATCCGGCAGAAGCCCCGGGCTCCAAAGGGCTACGGCTCCTATGAGATCCGGGTCAAGGATACGGGCATCGGCATGAGCCCGGAATTTGTAGAACACATTTTTGAGCCCTTTGAACGGGAACGCACCTCCACGGTCAGCGGTATCCAGGGCACGGGGCTTGGCATGGCCATCGCCAAAAATATCATAGATACCATGGGCGGTACCCTGGAGCTGCACTCCGAGCAGGGAAAGGGCACGGAATTTATCATCAATCTGGATTTCCGTCTCCGCACAGAGCCCCAGAAAGCGGAAGTTGTCCAGGAGCTTCAGGGCCTGCACGCCCTTGTGGTGGATGACAGCTTTACCACCTGTGACAGCGTCACCAAAATGCTCCGCCAGATCGGTATGCGCTCCGATTGGGTCCTCCACGGAAAGGAGGCCGTCCTCCACGCCAGGCAGGCGTATGAGCTGGGCGACGAGTACCACGCTTACATTATAGACTGGCTGCTCCCGGATTTAAGCGGCCTGGAGGTAGTGCGCCAGATCCGCGCCATTGTGGGAGACACCACACCGATCATTATCGTCACTGCCTATGACTGGACCGCTTTTGAGGAGGAGGCCCGTGCGGCGGGAGTGACCGCTTTCTGCAACAAGCCGATCTTCCTCTCCGAGCTTAGGGATATCCTGATCACGGCCACTGGCAAGGCACACAGCACGCCTCAGCCGGATCCCATTCCCGACCTGTCCATGCGCTTTCAGGGCACGCGCCTGCTGTTGACCGAGGACAATGAACTGAACCGGGAAATCGCGGAAGAGATCCTCACAGACAGCGGATTTATCGTGGAGACAGCCGAGGACGGAACCATTGCGGTAGAGAAAGTGAAAAACTCTGCTCCGGGCTACTATGCCCTGATCCTCATGGATATCCAGATGCCGAAGATGAACGGCTATGACGCTACCCGGGCAATCCGGGCGCTGGAAGATCCGCTTCTCGCCGGCATTCCCATTGTTGCCATGACGGCCAACGCCTTTGAGGAAGACCGCCGGCAGGCGCTTGAATGCGGCATGAACGCGCATATTGCAAAACCTATCAACGTGGAACAGCTGCTGGAAATCCTCACCACTGTTCTGAAAGAGGCCGGCACGGTGTGAAAAGCCGCCAAAACGTATCAGTTCAGCCTTTCTCTTGCAAGTCGCGCCCGGTACTGCCGGTGTGCTCCCGCAATTCCCGTATGATGGCCAGATCCTTTGCTTTCTCCTGCCGGGAGAGCTCTTCGTAAGGCCTTAAATCGCTGTGCAGCCGTCTGCTGTTATCCCTCTGTGCGGCATATTTCCAGTATTGGAGATAATGGAACCTGCACCACCTGAT
>CANRMK010000306.1 GCA_947631715.1 uncultured Acetatifactor sp. | reverse complement strand
TTTCTGTGTTTTATAATAGAGCATATCGGAGCAATCGCACCGAAAGGAGGATTTATTGACGGCTTTATGAAGAAGATGAAGAAGCCGCTGTCCCTGATATTGGCCGGAGCAGGCGTCTTGTTCCTATTGGGCGCCATATTCGTCATCGGCAGACAACTATATGATGACCGCCAGGCCCGTGATACCATAAGCGAGCTCAAAGCTTCCGCTGAAACGCCGACGCCTGAAGCTCCTGTTTTGACACCTGCGGCCTCTGCCACAGCAAGCCCGGCCCCCACGGCAAGCCCCTCTCCGGAGCCCACTCCTGTTCTGACCGCGAACCCTTATGCAGACAGCTTCCTGGAAAACGAGGATATGGTCGCGTGGCTGTGTATCCCGGATACTCCTATCGACTATCCTGTCATGTGGACTCCGGCGGATGAAAATTACTACCTGCTGCGGGGGTTTGACGGCAGCAGCAACAGTAACGGGTGCCTGATCCTGGATACGGACAGTTGTGTCGATCCCCTGACTACGAACCTGATCATCCATGGTCACAACATGAAATCAGGCGCCATGTTCGGTACACTGTCAGATTATGAAAAGGAAGAATTTTATCAGGATCATAAAACAATTCAGCTTTTTACAGAACAATGCCTGCGGAACTATGAAGTAATCGCCGTATTCCGCTCCCAGGTCTTTAAAAAAAGCGATACTGTATTTAAATTTTATAATTTTTTTCAGGCGGCTACAGAGGACGAATTCAATGACTTTTATAGCAATATCAAGGAAATGTCCATATATGACACTGGTGTCACCGCAGAATTCGGAGATCATTTCCTTACCTTGTCAACCTGTTCCTACCATGTAGACCGGGGACGTTTCGTGGTAGTTGCCAGGGAAACAGAAAGCGGCGGCGATTATCTGCCGCTTGACAGCGAGAACAGCGGCACGGAAACGGATGCCGACCTGCCGCATAGATAATTAGTTGAACACACAGCAAGGAGGATTCTTATGAAAAAGAACAGACTATTCATCGGAGCACTGGCAGTTGCAGCCGCACTGATGCTGCTTCCGCCCACCGACGTTTCCGCCGAGGAACCGGCCACCTATTCCGTCAATTATTTATCCGACGAAGCCGGCTGGTATTACACCGAGGGTTCTGAATTTAAAGGCGGGGCCAGCGGTGTTGAATTTTTGCGGGAAAGACTGAAGGATGGCGATGTTGTTGTCGTCTACAATGATTCTGACGGCGGCAAGCTTCTGGATCTCGGTTCCGTCCGGCTCAGCAATCTGACCATTGCAGGCAGCGCCACCTGGGCTATGGTCCAGGTGGGCAGTGTCGATGACTTTTTTGCCCTGGGCGGCAGTACAAGTTCCATTTCCGCGCCTATGACCAACGCATATATCTACAATGACGCAGTATGCAATCTAAATGACAATGTGGACGTACTCTCTCTCTGCTATGAAAGAGATGAACTGAAGCCCAGTGTAAACTGCCTGGGCACTGTTGGGACATTTTACGAAAGATCCATCAATGAACCCGATTGGATCTATTTCAGCGCATATAACTTTAAGAGACGGACTCTTGAGGTAGACAAGGGCGCACTGCGGACAGATGAGGCAAACTACTCCACAGATCCGTCCAATGCTCCCGCCCCTGCTGCGGCGCCCGCTTCCACCGAAGCTTCAGCGCAGCCCGCTTCCGATGAATATGATGACGTACCAAAGACCGGAGACAGCTTCCGATACCTGTGGCTGCTGTGCGCTTCCGCCGCGTGCTTTGCCGGCAGTGCCGCACTCAGGCGCAGCTTCCGCTAGACTGCTTCCAGTGATCCAAAAAATGCCAGAATAGGCTCCGGGCTCCTGCCGGAGCTTATTTCAGAGGAACATGACATGCACAATAGACCGAAACGACAAATGCTCAAGAAACTCCTGCCCGCCTGTGCACTGCTGGCACTGATGCTTACAGCCTTTTTCGTCTATGCAGCCATTACCCATAACCGCATGGTCGCACAGAATGCTGCCTATCTGGAATTTGAGACTACGCAGACTGCGGATCGGATCAACGAAATGCTGCACAACGCCAGGACCAGTCTGGAGACCATTGCTTCCCTGTACAGTCAGGCCCTGGACTCTCCGGAGGTGGATCTTGCCGATCTGCAGGAAATCGCCGCCGGAAGCTCTGCTTTTGACTACATCGAATTCGTCAGTTCCGCCGGCGAGGACCTCTCCAGCACGGGAGGATCTGCGGATCTGTCCGACAGAGAGTATTTTAAACGCGGAATGAATGGGGAATCCGGTATCGATGTGGTGTTCCAATCGCGTATCACTCATGAGACGCTGGTGGTATTTTATGCCCCTCTGAAATATGATGGCCGTATCATAGGCGTCCTGTTGGGAATGTACCGGGAGGCGAGAATGCGGGAGCTGATCGGCGCCGACTTTTTCGGCCACCCTTCTACCTGCCTGCTCTGTCTGCAGGACGGCACCCTGATATCGAGCTCCAAGGTCAATTCCAATATCTCCAACGTAATGGAGATATTTCAGGACAATAATACCTTAAATACCACCTCTTTTGCCAGGTTCCGCTCGGCTCTGGAGCATCTGGAGGCACATAGTTTTACTTTCAACGGGGTTTCCGGTACCGGCGCCGCCTGCATGGCTGTTCTCCCGGAGACGAACTGGATGCTGCTGCAGACATTTCCGTCCAGCGTAACCTCCAGCATGGTCAATGAAGCCAATATCAG
>CANRMK010000305.1 GCA_947631715.1 uncultured Acetatifactor sp. | reverse complement strand
GCTGTAACCCGGGCAGAGGGTGAAAAGAAAGCCAAGATCCTGGAGGCGGAAGGCGCTAAGGAATCAGCGATCCTGCGCGCAGAGGCAGATAAGGAATCGGCGATCCTGCGTGCGGAAGCTGAGAAAGAGAAGAGGATCCGCGAGGCTGAGGGTGAGGCCGAGGCTATCCTGAAAGTACAGCAGGCAAACGCTGACGGTATCAGGATGCTGAAAGAGGCCGGTGCGGATGCCGCTGTGTTAAAGATCAAGAGCCTGGAGGCGTTCGAGAAAGTTGCGGACGGTCAGGCAACGACGATCCTGCTTCCCGCAGAACTGCAGGGAATCGCAAGCCTGGGCACTGCGCTGAAAGAAGGAGCAAAAGCAGTGCAATAAGGCATACAAAGACGGCTGGGTATTTTTTATAAGTGTGACAGCGGCACTTTTAGTGCCAATGCCACACTTATATGTGTTAATCTAGAAAACAGGCAGGCTAAGGAGATATCACAAATGAAAGAAAGACAGCGGGGGAGACGGAAATGGATTTTACCGTCAGCGGTAATTTTTCTACTCCTTATTGCGGCCTTGGGGGGTATGATCATTTGGTTTTGCCAGAGGATCTACAGGATTCCGGATGATGCTCTGAGAAAGGAAGATCTTGCGGCATTGGAGCAGGAAGACTATGAAGGCGTTTTTTTGTCCATGTTCTTATCGGACCGGTTCGATGGAGGAGCCTTTGAATATTATAGGGGCGTTCCGGTGGTACAGGCAGAGCATACATTTGTAAATCTTGCTGATATAGGAGATTATCTGGATCATTGCTTTTCGACGAAAGAAGAAATGAAAACTGTTTATATTGGTCTTGATCCTTACGAAATCAGTAAGCTATATGGACATCATGCTTCGCTGTACGCCAGGGATTACTTGAAAACGCTGCTTGACCAGGCCAGCCGGCATCCGGAGACTGTTTTTGAGGTGTTGTTCCCTTTTCGCTCTTTGGAAGAACTTCGGTCTTTTCCGGAGAACAAATATACCGAACTTGTGACGGCATACCGAAATTTTGTAAACATGTGCATCCCGTATGACAATATTATTATCTATTATGCCGGTTTTGAGGAATGGCTGATCACCAATCCGGGCAACTATGACGAGACCGGGGAATGTACTGCTGAGATTGCTCAGGTGTTGATGGCAAAGACTTTTCAGAATGACAATTACGTCTTAACAACCGCTAATATGGAAGACCGATTTGAAAAAATGACGGAGTTGGTACAGGAAACACCCGCAGACTGGCCGGATCTTTCCCAGTGGTGTCTGGTCTTTTTCGGGGATAGTATTTTAGAGTATAATGCAGGCAGCCGATCCGTGCCGGGTGTAGTGGCGGGTCTGTCCGGGGCTCAGGTTTATAATTGTGGACAGGGCGGGACTCCGGCTGTAGGGGCATTCCAACAGATGGTGTCTCATTTTTTGGAGCAGGATATTTCGGGACTGGATGGCTGGGATAACTATCTTCAGGGTCTCACAGAGTTTCTGCAGGAAGATCATGAGGGAAAGAAATATTGTTTTGTGATTAACTTTGGATTAAATGATTACTTTGACGGCTGTCTCGTAGATAATTCACAGGATCCCTATGACATTGGAACTTATGCGGGTGCGCTCCGTGCAGGGATCAGAGATTTGCTGAAAGCGTATCCAAATGCGCAGATTCTGGTGCTTGCTCCAACATATACATCCTCTTTTTCCGGTGGAAAGGAAAAAATGTCGAAACAGGGCGGAGTCCTTACGGATTATGTGGATGCAGCGCTGCTGGCAGCGAAGGATATGGGAGTGCTATCTTTTAACAGCTATACGTCTAGTGGCATCAGAGCGGATAATGAAGGACAGTTCCTGGCGGACGGATGCCATCCAAAGGAACAGGGAGCGCTCCTCTTGGGGAAGTGTATTCTGGAAGAGCTGAGAAAGGTGGCTGATAATGACAAATAGGAAAACAATCGGGTATGCCATCGTATTGACATTGATTTCTTTGGCAGCTATCTTATTTCGGTGTACTGGACTTTCTTTTGAAGGGGTAGACTATCTCTATAGCCTGCTGCCCTGGTATGAGGATCTGCAAGCTGCTGGCAGCCTGCAAGGGTTAGCACAGTACAATGGGGATTATAATATTCCTTATGTAACGCTGTTATATTTCCTGACATGGATTCCTGTAGATCCTCTGATCAGCATTAAGATGTCTTCCATTTTATTTGATTTTCTTTTGGCATTTTTAGTGATGCATATGACCGGCGAGGCGGCGCCTGCCGGGAAAAGGACAATCTATCGGACTGCAGCGTACGCCCTTATCCTGTTGAATCCGGTGGCAGTACTCAACAGCGGTTACCTGGCACAGTGTGAAAGCATCTGGACATTTTTCGCTCTGCTGGCATTCTGGCTGGTGTGGAAGGGCAGGCCAGCCTGGGGAATGTTCTTTTTTGGTATTTCCTTTGCCATAAAGCCGCAGGGGATCTTTATTCTGCCGATCCTGCTGGTCATTTATTTTAAGGAAAAGAAATTTTCTCTTCTGCACCTGTTGTGGGCACCTCTGGGAATCCAGCTGACCTGTATCCCGGCGATTTTGGGAGGTTGTGGCTTTGATGTTTTTTATCGGTTTCTTTTCTTTATGATGGGACATTATCCTTTTGTGTATTACTATTATCCTAACGTGTGGACATATCTGCAGAACGCACCTTATTATGTATACGGAAAAGCAGCTATCT
>CANRMK010000304.1 GCA_947631715.1 uncultured Acetatifactor sp. | reverse complement strand
GAAACGATATTGACCAGTCTCCCCGGCACATAGATCTCCTTTACGATGGTTCCGGTGAGTTTGTCCCCCAGAGCCTCCTTGGCGGCGGCAATGACCTTGTCCTTGTCTTCGTCCTTGGGGACGGTGATGGCGGCGCGCATTTTGCCGTTGATCTGTACGCCGATCTCCACGGTGCTCTCCACCGTCTTTGCCTCATCGTACTCCGGCCAGCCTGTCTGGTACAGCCTGCCCTCAAAGCCGGCGCTCTGCCACAGCTCCTCGGTGATATGAGGCGCCACGGGATTTAACAGAGTAAGGAGAGTCCTGTATTCGCCCCGGGTCACGGAATTTTTTCTGTAAAACTCATTGATCAGGGACATCATGGCCGCGATAGCGGTATTGTACTTCAGGTTTTCATAGTCCCCCGATACCTTTTTGATGGTCTGGTGCATCTTCGTCTCCAGATCCGCGCTGTAGCTTTCCTCCTCCGTCAGGATATCCTGCAGCTTCCACACTCTCTCTAAGAATCTGCGGCATCCCTTTACGCCGTCCTCGCTCCAGGCTGCGCTCAAATCAAAGGCGCCGATGAACATCTCATAGGTGCGCAAAGTGTCTGCGCCGTAATCCCTGACGATATCGTCCGGGTTCACCACATTTCCCCTGGATTTGGACATCTTCTCCCCGTTGGAGCCCAGGATCATACCGTGGCTGGTCCGCTTCTGGTAAGGCTCCGGGCAGGGAACGTATCCCTGATCATAGAGGAAGCGGTGCCAGAACCTGGAATAGAGCAGATGAAGCGTAGTGTGCTCCATGCCGCCGTTGTACCAGTCCACAGGCATCCAGTACTCCAGGGCCTCCTTGCTGGCCAGAGCCTCCTTGTTGTGAGGATCCGTATAGCGCAGGAAATACCAGGAGGAGCCTGCCCACTGAGGCATGGTGTCCGTCTCTCTCTTTGCCGGCCCGCCGCAGCAGGGGCAGACCGTGTTCACCCAGTCCTCCATGGCTGCTAACGGCGATTCGCCGTTGTCGGTGGGCTCATAGCTCTCCACCTCGGGAAGCATCAGCGGAAGCTCGCTCTCATCCAAAGGCACATAGCCGCACTTTTCGCACTTTACGATAGGGATAGGCTCTCCCCAGTAGCGCTGTCTGGAAAATACCCAGTCTCTGAGTTTAAAATTGGTCTTGCTGCTGCCGATGCCTTTTTCTTCCAGGAATTCTATGATCTTCTGCTTGGCCTCCGCCACGGAAAGGCCGTTCAGAAATTCGGAATTCACTAACGTTCCGGAAGCCACATCCGTATACACCTTTTCCTGGACGCTCACAGGGCTTCCCGCCACTACTTCAATGATGGGCAGGCCGAATTTCTTTGCAAAATCCCAGTCCCTTTCGTCGTGGGCAGGCACCGCCATAATAGCACCGGTCCCGTAAGTCATAAGCACATAATCGGAGATCCAGATGGGGATCTCTTTTTGGTTCACCGGGTTCGTAGCGGTAAGTCCCTCGATCTTAACGCCGGTCTTGTCCTTTGCCAGCTCCGTGCGCTCAAAGTCGGACTTTTTCGCCGCCTGCTCCCTGTAGGCGATCAGAGCATCATAATTCCTGATCTCATCCTTATACTTGTCGATCAGAGGGTGCTCCGGGGACACCACCATATAGGTAGCGCCGAACAGCGTGTCGGGGCGGGTGGTGTAGACGCGCAGCTTATCCTCCTTGCCCGTGAGGGCAAAGTCCACCTCCGCGCCCTGGGACTTCCCGATCCAGTTCTTCTGGGAAACCTTTACCCGCTCGATATAGTCCACGGTGTCCAGCCCCTGGATCAGCTTATCCGCGTACTCGGTGATCTTTAACATCCACTGGCTCTTTACCCTGCGGACCACCTCGGAGCCGCAGCGCTCGCAGACGCCGTTGACCACCTCTTCGTTGGCCAGTCCCACCTTGCAGGAGGTGCACCAGTTGATAGGCATTTCCGCCTTGTAGGCAAGGCCGGCCTTGAACAGCTTTAAAAAGATCCACTGGGTCCATTTGTAGTACTCGGGATCGGTGGTATTCACCTCTCTCTCCCAGTCAAAGGAATACCCCAGAGCGTGAAGCTGCCCCTTAAAGCGCTCCACATTGTTCTTTGTCACGATCCTGGGGTGGATATGGTTCTTGATGGCGTAATTCTCCGTAGGCAGGCCGAAAGCGTCCCAGCCCATGGGATACAGTACATTGTAGCCCTGCATTCTTCTCTTGCGGGCCACGATATCAAGCGCCGTGTACGGCCTGGGATGTCCCACATGGAGCCCCTGTCCGGAGGGGTATGGGAACTCCACCAGCGCGTAATATTTTGGTTTGGAATAATCGTCGGAGGTCCGGAATGCTTTCTCCTCATCCCAGATATCCTGCCACTTCTTCTCCACCTCATGGTGGTTATAAGGTATTGCCATAGTCCTTCTCCTCTCTTCTGCGCCGTCTGCTTTCCGCTATCTTCCAAACTGCCCGGAGCGGAACAGAAATATCAAAAGCCCTCTCGTCATTTAGAGACGAAAGGGCTTCATTCCGTGGTACCACTCTAATTCGCAGAACAGCAGATCTGCGCACTTTTCGACCCGTAACGGGATCAACCGCCTGAAACTACTCCGCACCCGATCGTGCGCTTCCCTTCAGGAACTCTGGAGCCAGTTCATAGCCTTGCGCTGCTGCCTTTCACCTGCCGTCAGCTCTCTGAAAGCCTGGGACTACTACTCTTCTCCGTCATTGTTTTTTCCATATGCCGAAACTGG
>CANRMK010000303.1 GCA_947631715.1 uncultured Acetatifactor sp. | reverse complement strand
GTCGCAAAGATCGTAGGGTGCGGACTGATGGCAAAGCTGTGCAGATTCAGCTTTCAGGACAGCCTAAAGATCGGAGTGGGAATGATGACCAGAGGAGAGGTGGCGCTGATCGTGGCCCAGAAAGGATTGTCTGTGGGGCTTTTGACTCCCGTATACTTTACCTCTGTGATCCTGCTGATCATTGTGTCCAGCATTTCCACGCCTATTATCCTGAAGCTGCTGTATGCAAGGGACAGATCTGAATAAAGTGACCTGGTAATTAAGAAAGGTACTTCAGGAAAAAGGTACGTTTATCGGTTCTGAAGACAGATTCTGCCGTTATGAATGACTGAGACTAAATTTAAATTTTTATCTGCAAGCAGGATATCCGCCCGCTTTCCCGGGGCGAGAGAACCTGCCCTGTCAGAAATGCCGATGCTTTTGGCAGGATTTAAGGTAGCAGCGGCGATGGCCTCTTCTATGGGAATACCGAAAGAGACGGCATTGCGCATACAGTCATACAGGTTCGTAACGGAACCTGCGATGGTGCCGTCATTCAGGACTGCCCTTGGACCGGAGACCGTAACCTGCTGTCCGCCCAGCTCATAGGTGCCGTCTCCCATGCCCGCTGCGCGCATGGAGTCGCTGACCAGGACGATTCTGCCAGGAAAGAGCCGAAACGCAGCCCTTACGGCGCTCTCATGAACATGGATGCCGTCGCAGATCAATTCCGCCATACAGCTTTTATCTTCCGCCGCAGCGCCGATCAGTCCCGGGGCCCTGTGTTCAAAAGGTTCCATGGCATTGAAAAGGTGCGTGACGTGATCTGCCCCGGCGGCAAGAGCGGCTCTGGCCGTCTCGTAATCCGCACAGGAATGGCCCAGGGAAATCGTGATCCGGCCTTTCCATTCCCGGATAAGATCAAGCGCTCCCTTCAGTTCGGGCGCCAGCGTGACCAGGCGTATGGCGCTCTTGCAGGCGGCCATGCATTCTTTCAGAAATCCGGAGTCCGGAGAGGAAAGGTAATCTTTCCTGTGGGCTCCTTTTTTCATGGGATTTAAGAAAGGACCCTCAAGATTGATGCCCGCTGTTTCCGAGAGGGCTTCTTCCCTGTCATCAGGAAGATTTTTTAAAATATCCAGCAATTTTTCTTTCGGAAGCGACATTGCGGTGGGGCAATAGGAGGTGATTCCGTGGGCCAGCTCATAGGCCAGGATCTTTTTTAATCCCTCCGGATCGCCGTCGGAGAAATCATGCCCTGCCGCACCGTGGCTGTGAATATCGATCAGTCCGGGAAATACAAAAAGATCTTCAGCATCTATGACATTTGTGTCGGAAATCTGTTCCGGATTTTCCACGATAAGATTTTTTTCTACAAAAAGACTGCCGGAATGGAACTGTCCGTCCCCCCGATAGATTGCTCCGCTCTTAATGATCATAAGTTTCTCCCTGCCTGTTATGGTAAGCGCTCTGACTTCTGCCATTCAAACGACCGAACCTATTATATACCTCCCATGGATTTTTGAAAAGAATGGAATAATGAGAGCTTAATTGAAATCGTTACTTGAAATTTGAAAAAGAACGGACAATCAGAAATATTTATGATAAAATACGCATAACGAATGATAAAGAACGATGCTCTGCAATGAGATAAAACGTTTACTGGGGAGATCATGATGCCGGATCAGACAGCATTTGAGAGAGCAAAGAAAAAAATCATAGGTGTGGACAGACAGCGCCTTGGGATCGGAACCTTGTCGGAAAAGACGGTCCATGCCATCTTAAAGAACTATTATGAGCCCGATGAGGATCATCAGGAAATTCCCATTGAAAATTATGTGGCGGATATTTATACCGGAGGAGAGATCATAGAGATCCAGACCAGACAGTTCAATAAGCTTCGCGGAAAGCTGGAGGTTTTCCTGCCCCTGTATCCGGTTACGCTAGTCTATCCGATTCCAAGGGAAAAATGGCTGATCTGGATCGATGAAGAGAGCGGGGAACTCAGCCGGAAGCGGAAATCTCCTGCAAAAGGCAGTCCCTATACGGCTTTTCCGGAGCTCTATAAGATCAAAATGTTTCTAAAGGATCCCAATCTGCATATCCGGCTGGTCCTTTTGGACATGGAAGAGTACCGCCTGTTAAATGGCTGGAGCCGGGACAAAAAGAAAGGATCCAGCCGATATGACCGGATTCCCACGGAGCTGGTGGAGGAGGTAGAGATCGACGGTGTCAGAGATTATATGCAGTTCGTACCCTGCGAGCTGGACGGCTCCTTTACCTCAAAGCAGTTCGCAAATGCAGCGCATATTCCTCTATCCCTGGCCCAGACTGTGTTAAATATCCTGTATTATGTAGGGACCGTCACCAGAGTGGGAAAAAAGGGAAAACAGTATCTTTACGCTGTACTGGACCTGTAGGGAGCCTGAAAAGGTCAGTCCTCTTCTGCGCTCTCCGCGGACAGCGCCAGAGAAAAGATAAATTCGCTTCCCACGCCCTCGGTACTGATTACATTGATGTTCTCCCCGTGGCTGTTTAAAATTTCTTTTACGATGGACAGTCCAAGGCCTGTTCCCTTTTTATCTCTGCCTCTGGACAGATCGGATTTATAGAATCTGTCCCAGATCAGCTTCAGATCGTCTTTCGGAATACCGATTCCGGTGTCCTTTACCGAAACAAAGAGCTTGTTCTTCTTTAAAGAGGTCTCTACTTTGATCACAGAATCATGGTGGCTGAACTTAATGGCATTATCGATCAGGTTATAGAGCACCTGCTGGATTTTTCCCATGTC
>CANRMK010000302.1 GCA_947631715.1 uncultured Acetatifactor sp. | reverse complement strand
TAATGTGAAGTCTATCGGTGTGCAGTCTTTCGGAGACTGTGTGAATCTGCGGGATATCTCCATTCCCGTGGAGACCGCCTCTATCCATGACACGGCTTTTGACGGCTGCAGGCAGCTCACTTTCCACTGCGAGGAGGGCAGCGCAGGCGATCTTTTTGCCAAGAAGTTCTACGAGAAACAGGAAGAATATGCGGAATACGAAGATGTGCCGGGATACGGGGATACAGAGGGAACGCCGTCTCCCACCGTAACGCCTGGAGCGGAAGTGACGCCAGAGCCTCAGCAGAGTGCTCTGCCGGAACCGGTTCCGGGGAATGTGCTGGGCTCCACTAAGGTCGTGGGGAACAGGGCGGTGCTGTTCATGAACGGCGGCAGCTTAAATGTCTATGGTTCCGGCCAGGGCCCCCAGGCTTCCCAGGCCCCTGAGACTTCTTTGCCGGAACAGATCCCGGGGAGCGGGATTCCGAAGTATACCATTGTGGACGGCAGTGTGGTAGCGGATCAGGCATATTACAGGAATACGGGACTTGAGGCCGTGACTCTGCCGGCTGGGATCCGGGAGATCGGCCAGTTTTCCTTTGCCAGGAGCACGCTGGCACAGATTTTCGTGCCCGAGGGAGTGGAGAACATCTGTTATGGCGCTTTCTACCACTGTGACAGTTTGACGGCGTTAAATCTGCCGGACACGGTGATGAATGTGGAACCGAAAGCGTTTGCGTATACGGCGTGGGTCCAGAACTTTATGGACCACAGTACGTCCCTCACAGGGGATTTCCTGATCAGCGGGGGCGTGCTGGTGGCGTACCGGGGAACGGGAAGCAGCGTGTCCATACCGGAGGGCGTCAGGGTAATTGCGGCGGAGGCCTTTAAGGGGCATGAGGAGATCACAGCCGTCACTATGCCGGAGAGCCTGACCGTGATCGGGGAGGGCGCTTTTGAAGATTGTACCGGGTTAAAAGAGATCCTGTTAAATAGAGGACTTCTGCAGATAAAGGACAGGGCGTTTTTCCATTGTGCCGCAGACGAGGTGGAGGTTCCGGCTTCCGTGACAGAAGTGGGGCTTCGCGCTTTTGAGGGCATAGAGGCGGATTACGCTCTGCGCGGGCCGAAGACGGTCTATGAGACATCGGCCACAAGGCTGTCCAATGAAGTTTACAGGGTGCTGGAAGAAGACAAGGGCGGAGCCGGCGTCACCCCGCTGGGAACGGAGGGAGTGTCGGCGTCCTTGGAGGGAGCGGCCAGACATTATACCCTGAACGTTACCGAAAGCCAGGATACGTCCCTTATGGATGCGGCGTACAGGAGAGCCTTTGGGAGCGGTCTGCCCCTGCAGTCGGCCGTCTATGACATGGAATTTACCGACAGCAGTAAAATTCCCCTGACCAGGCTGGGCAGACAGGCGCTTACGGTAGTCCTGCCGCTGCCGGACGGGCTTCAGGGTAAGGAAGTGAAGCTGTATGGGCTCGACAGGAACGGCCAGCTGGAGGAGCTGCCCTCAGAGGCGGTAAAGGCTGACGGTCGGGACGCAGTACAGTTCAGCACGAATTTCATATCCAGCATCGCACTCTGCCCCGCAGGCGGAAGCAGTCAGGGGAACTGAGAGTGACCGATGCCGATTCTGGCACGTATGGAACCGAAAGAGCGCTGCGGCATACTATAAATTAAAATATATGCCGGGGCGTTCTTTATTATGCAGAGAGTGCGGGAGCAGCTGGAGGATATTTACGGAGAGAGGACAGACGGCGGAAGCGGCATCGTCATAGCCATGCTGGATACCGGCGCTGCGCCTCACCCGGATCTGGCGGAAAAGATCTTGTGCTTTCGGGATTTTGTGGGAAACCGCAGGCCCTGCCGCAGCGGGGCCGGATACAGCTATGATGACAACGGCCACGGCACCCATGTGGCGGGGATCCTCTGCGGAGACGGCCGCCTGTCCGGAGGAAAGTACAGAGGGCTTTCTCCCGGGGCGGGGCTTATCGTGGGAAAAGTGCTGGACAATAGAGGGGACGGCGCCACGGAAGCCATGCTGGCTGGGTTGGACTGGATCTTGGAGATCCGGAAGCAGTACGGAATCAGGATCTTGAACATATCGGTGGGAATCGGCGAGCTGGAGGATAAGCGGAAAGAGGCGGCGCTTCGGGCAAAGCTGGAACAGATCTGGCAGTCGGGGATCCTGGTCGTGTGCGCCGCCGGAAACAAGGGGCCCCGGGAGGGATCCGTCTCCTCTGTGGGAGGGAGCACACAGGTCATTACCGTGGGCTGTCACGACGGCAGCTTCCGGCCGGAAGCGCATTGGAAATGTTCCGATTATTCCGGCAGGGGCATTGCCGGGGCAGAGCCCAGAAAGCCGGATCTGGTGGCTCCCGGCACGGATATTGTCTCCTGCAATTCAGAGTGCTTCTTCCACAGAGGCCGCTATGTGAACGCCTATATCGCAAAGAGCGGCACCTCCATGGCAACGCCCATTGTGGCCGGAGCGGCGGCCCTTGCCCTGGCCCGGTATCCCGGTATGACCAACGATGAGTGCAGGCGCAAGCTCCAGTATACGGCCGGGGACCTGGGGGAACCTTGGAATCAACAGGGCTGGGGTATGGTGAATATCCGGCGTTTGCTGGCCAATTAGTCCCACCATCGGCAGTATCGGGCGTGACTTGCAGGAGAAAGGCTGAACTGTTGTTACGCAAGAGCTGAGGGATTCTAGAAAAAGTATTGACATGGCTCGTATGATTGTATACAATTATACGAGCCAAACAATTTATGGACTACTCATGGATCA
>CANRMK010000301.1 GCA_947631715.1 uncultured Acetatifactor sp. | reverse complement strand
TGGCATGGATATGGGTATGGCTCCTTTGAAGTGGATCTCACGGGGAAATTAAAACAGGAAAACGTGCTGGCGATCCGCGTGGATAACAGTCATCAGCCAAACAGCCGCTGGTACAGCGGATCCGGGATTACCAGAAATGTTTTCCTCGTCCGCACTCAAAAGGTCCATTTTGACACGTGGGGAGTAAGATGCGATACGAACGGTCTTTTCCCAAAGCAAAAGGAAGCGGCGCTGCAGATCCGCGCCAGGGTAAGGAACGAGGCGGAAGCCCCGATCTATGCCGGTATCCGGGAGGAGCTGTACGATAAGGAAGGGAACAGGGTCTGCTCGGCGGCAGCTGCGGTATATCTGCAGCCGGGGGATGTGCAGGACTGCATGGTGCGCCCCGGGGTTGCAGCACCCCATCTGTGGACGGTCGAGGATCCTTATCTGTATACCCTCGTCAGCTCTGTCATAATAGAGGATCAGGTAGTTGACCAGATCAGCTGCCCTGTGGGGATCCGCACAGCCGTTTTCGACTGCGATAAGGGGTTTTTGCTGAATGGACAAGGTGTAAAGATCAAAGGAATGTGTCTGCATCACGACTGTGGTGTGACCGGTGCAGTTGGTCACAGAGAAATCTGGGAAAGACGTTTGCGCAGCTTAAAGGAGATGGGCTGCAACGGAATCAGGTGCGCCCATAATCCGCCGGATCCTGCCTTTCTGGATCTCTGCGATGAAATGGGCTTTCTTGTGATGGATGAGATATTTGATGAGTGGATGCTGGCAAAGCATAAGAATAATAATTATTATTCCCAGAACTTTGCGTATGGGTCGGCACAGTTCTTCCCGGGACATGCAAAAGAGGAACTGACAGCCATGCTTCGCCGTGATTACAACCACCCAAGCGTGATCCTGTGGAGCATCGGAAATGAGATCCCGGAACAATCCTCCCTGGACGGGGTCAGGATACTGCGTTTTCTGCAGGATATCTGTCACGAAGAAGATCCCTCCAGAATGGTCACGTCGGCCTGTGACAATATCGCTGCCGTAGAAACCTCAAGGACGCGCCCGGAGTTTGAAAATGCGCTGGATGTGGTTGGCTATAACTATGTGGGAAGATGGCGGGAACGCGCCGAGACCTTTTATGAAGAAGATCGCGCAAAGTATCCTCAGCGCAGAATGATCGGATCGGAAAACCCCTCCGCAGGCGGCCGGAGAGGGGATTATACAGTCCGGGAGGGAGTGCCGTCATACGGCAATGCCACGATGGAGCATGAGGCGCTGTGGCGGTATACCGTGAGCCACGATTTTGTGGCGGGCGATTATCTATGGACGGGAATCGATTACCTTGGGGAGACCAGATGGCCATCCCGGGGAGCTGGCTTTGGCGCGCTGGACACGGCGGGCTTTCCGAAAGACACCTATTATTATTTCCGCTCCATCTGGAATGAAAAGGATGTCACCCTTCATCTTTTCCCCCATTGGAACTGGCCGGGGGAGGAGGGCGTCTTTAAACAGGTGGTATGCTATACCAATTGTGAAAAGGTGGAATTATATCTCAACGGAAGACTGGTGGGAGTGAAAGGATCTGAATGTCCCCGCCGGGGCGCACAAAAGGCATGGAACGATAATTTCGGGAAACTGATCACGACGAACGACCTGCACCTTTCCTGGGATGTCCCCTATGAACCTGGGGAGCTGCGGGCAGTTGGGTACCATAACGGCGCCAGGATCGAAAGGATCATACATACCACAAAAGCGGCTGCCAGACTGCAGGCCCAATTTGACCAAAAGACCTTAAAGATCCATGAGATCGCACAGATCGAGATCTCTGCAGAAGATGAGGACGGGCTTTTTGTGCCGGATGCAGCTCCCGAGATCCAGTGTCAGGTCGAAGGGCCGGCTCATCTGGTGGGTATGGACAGCGGAGATCTCTATGATCTGACACTTTACGGAAAAGCGGTGAGAAAGATGTCTGCCGGACGTCTGCTTGCGGTGATCCGTGCGGATGCACCCGGAAAAGCGGTGGTAACGTTCCGCTCCCCGGGACTGTGCGACACAACAGTGTGCCTGGATATTTCCGCTCGGCTCCGCACGTAACGGACCCAAGGCGTGTAAAGCATTGAAAGAGGTATCATGATGGAAGAAAGAGCGATGGTAATTGAGCATCATGGGCGGAAATTATCGGGAACGGTCTATTTGCCGGAAGCGGATCATTTCCCTATTGTCATCTGCAGCCATGGATTTAACGGATGCGGTGATGATTTTAAGTCGCGGGCGCAGGCCCTGACACAGAGCGGGATAGGAGCGGTGGCCTATGATTTCTGCGGTGGCTCGCTGCGGTCGAAGAGCGATCTCAAAACCTCTGAAATGACGGTTTTTACGGAAAAAGAGGATCTGTGCGCTGTTTTAGATACCGTAAGATCCTGGCAGAACGCAGATCCCGGTCAGATTTTTGTGCTGGGCGAAAGTATGGGCGGCCTGGTGACTGCTCTGACTGCGGAAGAACGGGGAGCAGAGATACAGGGCATGGCCTTGCTCTATCCGGCTTTTTGTGTGGCGGATGACTGGAATCGAAGATTTCCCAATATAGAAGACATACCGGAAATCGAAGATCTTTGGAATGTCCCCTTGGGCAGGAAGTTCTTTCAAACGCTTCACGGCTTCCAGGTTTTTGAGAACATAGGCACATTTGCCGGGCCAACGCTTATTATGCACGGAGACTGTGATCCTGTGGTCCCGGTCTCTTACAGCCGGAAGGCAGACGAAATATATCCGCATTCCCGGCTGGAGAT
>CANRMK010000300.1 GCA_947631715.1 uncultured Acetatifactor sp. | reverse complement strand
GCTGTGGGGTACAGTATTCTGAATAAGACTTCGGATGTGAACGTGGGAAGCCTGATGCTAAAGTATCATGGCGGCGGCCATAAAAAGGTGGGTACCTGTCAGTTCAGCGATGAGGACATGAAGACAGAGCTGCCCAAAATGCTGGAGGAGCTCTGCAGACTTGCCAATTAAATCTCTGCGGCAGGCGCCGGACGGACAGGCGGATCTGCCGAACCGGTGCATGTTCTGCGGGAATATGCAGGGAGAACAACAGGATGAGGGGAGGATGAGAAGAATCTCCTCATTTTGTTGTATGTGTATGGATCGGCCGCTTATGCGGCAGAATGTGAGGAAATCATGAAAAAATTACTGGTAATGTTAAGCCTGGGGGTTTTGACTCTGGGCATGGCCGGATGCGGGTCCGGAGACGGCGGGAGCAGCCAGGCTTCCCAGCCCCAGACAAGTGTGTCCCCCGAGGCTTCTGCGCCCGCAGAGCCTGCACAGACACCGGAAACGCCGGAAAGCGGCGGAGGGGAGGCTGCGGGCGGACATGATTACGCTCAGGGCTGGACGGATGAGATGAATACTGTCAAAACGGCGGTAACGGATTTTTTGGGAGACAATTATTTCCCCAATTCTCCTATGGATCCGGAAATCCTGGAAAGTATGACGGGAATCGGACCGGATATGTATGATGATTATTTTGCGGAAATGCCGATGATCAGCACCAATGTGGATATGCTTATCGTGGTAAAGCCTGCAGACGGACAGGCCGATGCGGTGGAAGAGGCTCTGAACAGCTACAGGGATGCAAAGGTAAGCGATACCATGCAGTACCCTCAGAACCTTGGAAAGATACAGGCTTCCAAAGTGGCAAAAGCGGGTAATTATGTAGTCTTTGCACAGCTTGGCGGAGACATTATGGATCTTCTGGATCAGGGCGATGAGGCTGTCATTGTTTACTGTCAGGAGATCAATGACAGTGTGATAGAGGCCATAGGGAAAACATGCCGGTAGCAGAATGGCTTTAGATGTACAGGGCCGGTGCTGAGCGGGCCCGTGGAGACGGATTATGGTTTTCAGCAGTGTATTGTTTCTCTTTCGTTTTCTGCCTATATTTATGATCTGTTATTTCCTGGCTCCCGGGAGGATGAAAAATTTCATCCTCCTTTTGGGGAGCCTGATTTTTTATGCATGGGGCGAACCGGTGTATATCCTTTTGATGCTGTTTTCCACGGTGACGGACTATGCGAACGGTCTGCTGATCGAGCGGTTCCGTGGCACAAGGAAAGCCGTGCTGCCGCTTGCTGCCTCCGTGGCGGTCAACCTTTTTGTGCTGTGTTTTTTTAAATACGCGGACTTTTTGATCGGGACGCTGAACCAGGTGGGCGGCTTTTCCATACCGCTTCTTCATCTGCCCCTGCCAATAGGCATTTCCTTTTATACCTTTCAGACCATGTCCTACACCATCGATGTATATCGGGGCAGCGTCAAAGCCCAGAGAAATCTGCTGGACTTTGGAGTCTATGTGTCCATGTTCCCGCAGCTGATCGCGGGGCCCATTGTGAAATACCGGGATGTGGAGACGAACCTCCATGACCGCCCTGTTAATGTTTTGGGCATCAGCCATGGACTGAAGCGTTTTTGCGTGGGACTTGCCAAAAAGGTGCTGCTGGCCAACAGCCTTGGCAATCTCTGGGCGGAGATCTCCGGACATGATTAC
Source organism: uncultured Acetatifactor sp. (assembly GCA_947631715.1). Lineage (GTDB taxonomy): Bacteria > Bacillota > Clostridia > Lachnospirales > Lachnospiraceae > Acetatifactor. Next base: position 1,079 of record CANRMK010000300.1, on the reverse strand, counting down.
GGCAGTATGAGCATGCTGACGGCCTGGATCGGGATTCTGGCGTTTGCTTTTCAGATCTATTTCGACTTTTCCGGATATTCCGATATGGCTATCGGCCTGGGAGAGATCATGGGCTTTCACTTTCCGGAGAATTTCAGGTATCCCTATATTTCCGCGTCCATTACGGAATTCTGGCGCAGATGGCATATTTCCCTGGGAAGCTGGTTCAGAGAGTATGTATACATTCCGCTGGGCGGAAACCGGAAAGGGCTTCCCAGGCAAATATTCAATATTCTCACAGTGTGGCTTCTCACTGGTATCTGGCACGGCGCCGGCTGGAATTTTCTGCTGTGGGGGCTCTGGTTCGGAATCCTTTTGATACTGGAGAAGCTGTTTCTCGGGAAAGTGCTGTCCTGGTTTCCGAGAGTGGTGGGCGTTCTTTATACCTGCATTGCAGTTCTGGTGGGCTGGACGCTGTTTGAACTGGCATCACCGGCTGAGATCACAGGGTACCTGGCGGCCATGGCGGGGGCCGGGGGGATTGTGGACAGAACGGCCCTGTATCTGCTTCGGGAATATTTTGTTCTCCTGGCGCTGGGATTTATAGGCTCCACACCGCTTCCTGCCATGGCGGCAGGCTGTCTGGAAAAAGCGGATTCCGGGCTATGCACGGCCCTGTACCGGCTGGGGGAAAAAGTGATCCCGGCAGTGCTTTTGTTTCTGGCCATTGCAGGCATTGTGGAAGATTCCTATAATCCGTTCCTGTACTTTAGATTCTAGGGAGGTGCGGCATGAATCAGAAGAAAAATGCGGTTTTTACGATAGCGTTTCCGGCCGCCGTCTTTTTGATCTTTACACTGGCGGATCTGCTTCACGGTGACAGAATTTTTTCCGAGACGGAAAACCGGGTACTGGCCTCCAGACCGGCGTTTTCGTCGGAAAGTCTCTTCTCCGGGGAATATACGGCAGCCCTTGAAAAATATCTGACAGATCAGTTCGTGGGACGGGATAAATGGATCCGGTTGAAGACGGAAACAGACCTGCTCATGCAGCATCAGGAGATCGGAGGCGTCTATCTGTCAAAAGAGGATTACCTGATC
>CANRMK010000299.1 GCA_947631715.1 uncultured Acetatifactor sp. | reverse complement strand
AAAAAAGTTATTGACAAAGGAGAGGAATGTGGTATCATATTCATATGAACAATGGTTCATATGAATGAATTAAAATATCAAATGCAATTCCATTGCATCTGAATCAAAAATCACAAGCAGGAGGGACTGACCATGAAGAAAACTTACAGGATCGAGGTAGACTGCGCCAACTGCGCTCTGAAAATGGAGGAGGCCGCGAAAAAAACTGACGGTGTACAGGAAGCTGCCGTGAATTTCATGACTCAGAAGATGAAAGTGGAGTTTGTGGAGGGCGCTGACGAGAAAGCTGTTATGGAAGCCGTAAGGAAGGCCTGCAAGAAAGTGGAGAGCGACTGTGAGGTTTACCTGAGCTGACCGGTGTGACGGATACGGCATGCGCACGGGTCAGAGGAACGGGCGGAAAGGTATGCCGGGAACCAGTCAGAAACCAGAAACCGGATCAGGAGCAGAGGGAGATTGCTATGACAAAAAAACAGAAAAAAATGCTGTGCCGGATCCTTGTCTCGGCAGTGATGATGGCGGCGCTTATCTTTGTGCCGGCGGACGGGTATGTCAGGTTCGGGCTGTACCTGATCCCTTATTTTGTGATCGGCTATGATATTTTAAAGAAAGCGGCGCTGGGGATCGCCCACGGCCAGGTGTTTGATGAGAACTTCCTGATGGCGGTGGCCACTGTGGGCGCAATGCTGCTGGGCGTGTATCATGTTTCCCAGGGAGAAGAGGGTGAATTTGCGGAGGGCGTTGCCGTTATGCTGTTCTACCAGATCGGGGAACTGTTCCAGGCCGTGGCAGTGGGGCGGAGCCGTCAAAATATCAGCGCCCTTATGGATATCCGGCCAGACTATGCCAATGTGGAGAGGGAAGACGGGGAACTGGAGCAGGTCGATCCGGAAGATGTGGAGATCGGCAGCCTGATCGTCGTGCGGCCCGGTGAAAAGATACCCATTGACGGGGTGGTGACAGAGGGCGTGTCCACTTTGAACACAAGCGCACTCACCGGCGAAAGCGCGCCGCGGGACGTGCAGGCCGGTGAGACAGTGATCAGCGGCTGTGTGAATCTGACAGGGCTTTTAAGAATCCGGACGGAAAAAGAATTCGGGGAATCCACCGTGTCCAAGATTCTGGATCTTGTGGAAAATTCCGGCATGAAAAAGGCGCGGACAGAGAACTTTATCACAAAGTTCGCCCACTATTACACGCCGGCGGTATGCTGCAGCGCCCTGGTGCTGGCAGTGGTCCCGTCTGTGGTGAATCTGCTCATGGGAAATCCGGGGAACTGGAGTACCTGGGTGATTCGGGCGCTTACCTTTTTGGTCATCAGCTGTCCCTGTGCGCTGGTAATCTCCATTCCCTTAAGCTTTTTCGGCGGAATCGGCGGCGCTTCCTCCCGCGGTATTTTGGTGAAAGGCTCCAATTATCTGGAGGCGCTGGCCCAGGCGAGATATGTGGTGTTTGACAAGACGGGGACCCTGACGAGAGGCGTATTCCGGGTAACGGGCATATATCCTGCGCCGGAGTGGAAAGCGCAGGGGGAGGAAACGCCGCTTCAGCTTTTGGAATATGCAGCCTGTGCAGAGAGCTATTCCACCCACCCCATCAGCAAAAGCCTGCGGGAGGCTTACGGTGCGGAGATTCCGGCAGAATGCATTTCCGGAGTGGAAGAGATCGGCGGATACGGCGTTACGGCATCGGTGAACGGCGTTGCGGTGGCAGCGGGAAACGATAAGCTGATGAAAAAGCTAGGAATCGGCTATACAGAGAATACGGAACCCGGCACGGTGATCCATGTGGCGGTTGACGGGAAATATGCCGGATATATTTTGATCTCTGACGTGGTAAAAGAAAATGCAAAGGAGGCCATACAGGAGCTGAAAGCCGCAGGTGTCAGGCACACAGTGATGCTTACGGGAGACAGCCGCAGAGTTGCGGAATATGTTGCAGGGACGCTGGGAGTGGATCAGGTCAGAAGCGAGCTTCTGCCCGCAGACAAGGTGGCGGCTGTGGAGGAACTCCTGGCGGCAAAATCGCCTAAGGAGAAGCTGGTCTTTGTGGGGGACGGCATCAATGACGCGCCGGTGCTCTCCAGAGCAGATATCGGCGTGGCCATGGGAGCGCTGGGCTCCGATGCCGCCATAGAGGCCGCAGACATTGTGCTGATGGACGATAATGTCCAAAAACTGGCGCTGGCGATGAAGATCTCCCGAAAGTGCATGCGGATCGTCTATGAAAATATCGTATTTGCGCTGGGAGTGAAAGCAGTGTGCCTGATCCTGGGCGCGGTGGGACTGGCTAATATGTGGCTTGCGATTTTTGCCGACGTGGGGGTTATGGTGCTGGCGGTGCTGAACGCGGTAAGGTGCCTGAAAGTCAGGACCGCGTAGACTTTTTCTGACAGCATAAAAGGCATTTCAATCTTTGATTCAGGATTGAAATGCCTTTTGACGTTCGTTATCTGCGGAATCACACTGCGTGATTTACGCGCTGACTTTCTTTTCCTGCTCCTCCTGAATGTCGGGGAAAGCGGAGAGCATGGGTTTTTCCTTTTTGCCCTTGAGCACCCGGTCCACATAGTTCTTTGTAATCTTATATACCAGCGGGGACAGCACTAGGACGCCAATCAGGTTAGGGATCATCATCATACCGTTAAAGGTATCCGCCAGATCCCAGGCAAGGTTGTCGCTCATCACTGCGCCGCCAAAGATGGCGATCACAAAGATCACCCGGTACACAATGGTGAATTTCTCGCCGAACAAAAACTCGCACGCTTTTGTTCCGTAATGGCTCCAGCCCAGGAC
>CANRMK010000298.1 GCA_947631715.1 uncultured Acetatifactor sp. | reverse complement strand
TCCGCATCGCCCATATACCGGAAGCCGCACCTTTCATACAGCTTTTTTGCCGGTGTGTTGCCGGGCACCACATCCAGCCGCAGCGCCCGGCAGCCCTGCCCTTTCGCATAGTCGATGCAGTATTCCACCATATATCTCCCGATCCCGTGTCCATGCTTCGCAATTTCGGACGCCAGAGCATGGCACACCATATATTCTCCCCGGGAAAGCTCTCTGCTCCACCTTGCATTTTCATATGCGCCCTGGGGATCCCGGTTCAGCACAAAGGCCCCCGCGATCCCGTCACTGTCCATACAGAGGAACTGTGACCCCTCTTCCGTCATGGCCCGCACAAAGGCCTCCGCCGGGTACTGCTTGTAAGTCCACTTGGGATAATTGATATGTTCACAGAGATATTTTACCGTCCTGTCGTAAAAGTCGCTGACAGCAGGGATATCCCTCTCTGTCCCTTTTCTGACGATCATTTGTCCTCCGTTTCCGGGCCTTTTCCCCTTACCAGCAAAGTCACGCTCTCGATCCCGTCCGTAAAGGGGAACATATCCACCGCCACCGTCCGCTCCACCCTGTAGCCTCCTGCGGTGAGCGCCTTTACATCCCGCACCAGCGTCTCCGGCTCACAGGAGATGTACACCACCCGCCCAGGCCCAAGCTTCAGTACCGTATTCAGGAACACTTCGCTGCTGCCGCTCCTGGGCGGATCCAAAAACAGCACGTCCGGCCTCTCCCCCTGTCCGGCCATCTGCATCAAAAATTTCCCCGCATCATTCTGATAGAACCGGACGTTCTCCGCCTTGTTCTGCCTGGCATTGATCTTTGCGTCCCGGACTGCTGCAGGATTCAGCTCCACTCCGATCACCCTGCGGGCGCTGTCTCCCGCCAGAATGCCGATGGTCCCTGTGCCGCAGTAGGCGTCCAGCACCGTCTCCGTCCCTGTCAGCGCCGCATACTCCAGGGCTTTCCCGTACAGCTTCCCCGTCTGCACCGGATTTACCTGGTAGAAAGACCCGGGCGAGATCCGAAATATTTTTCCGCAAAGCCTGTCCTCAATGTACCCTTTCCCATAGATCGTCTGTTCTCGGTCTCCTAAGACCATACCGGTCCTGCGTCCGTTCACATTGACCACAATGGTAGTGATCTCCGGGTGCAGCTTCAAAAGCGCTTTCACAAAATGGTTCTTGGAGGGCAGAATGGGGGAGGCGAGCACCAGGACCACCATGATCTGTCCCGTGGCATGCCCCGTTCTCACCAGCACATGCCGCAGCAGTCCGAAGCCTGTATCCTCGTTGTAGGGCCGGATCCGGAAAGAACTCATCAGCTCCCTGATGGAAACAATGATGGCGTCCGCTTTCTCATTTTCCAGAAGACAGCTGTCCACCGGTACGATCCTGTGGCTCTTCTCCTCATAGATCCCAGAGATTGTATTGTGCCGCCTGTCTTCCCCGAAAGCGGCATGGACTTTATTCCGGTAGTGTTCCGGCTCCTCCATGCCGATGATCGCTTCCGCCTTGGCGTAAGGTTCCATCAGCTTCCTGAACCTGGCCGCTTTCCTTCCGAGCTGCTCCTCATACGGCGTTTGGATCCACCGGCATCCCCCGCATTTTGCCGACACCGGGCACCGCCTGGGCTCCTCTTTCTTTCCTTTCATTCCGACCTCCATGACCCTTGCTTCAGCGGAAATCTCAGATCCCTGTGTGAAACATTCCCCTCCGCGTCCTGCTGAGCGAGCCAGATCTCGTCCTCTTCCTTCGCCGATCCGGCGCACTCAGTCAGATGCCCCGCAGCAGGCTGCAGGGCATCTGTCGGGGCAGTATAAGATCACCAGAGCTTATAACATGCCTTTTATGTATGTGGTCGCAATGACCGCCAGGATCCCTCCGATCGAGGAGCCCACCAGATTGACGATCAGCTGATAGCTCCAGTCCACTTTTTCGGAGCCCTTGCCGGGAATGGGAAGAAGGGCGAACCACACGCTGCTGAATACCGATCTCATCGCGTTCATGCTGAATCCGGTGCTGTTAAGCGTAAGCGCCAGGAGCGCCACGGAGCCGAATCCGATCAGCCCGATCACCCATGCGTCGGACACCCCGGTGATCCCCATGAATACCAGGAACAGGAACAGGAACGTGGCCAGGACCTCCTGCACAAAGTTAAGGGGAACATTCTTCTCCACGGGATATGCGGAAAAAATGCCGCGCTTCGGCATATTGGCAGAGGCCTTAAAGGAATCCCAGAAAAAGATCATGCAGATAGCCACGGCAGCTCCCGCCGCGAGGAATTCCATGAGCAGATAGATCAGCGCATCCCCCACAGCCAGACCATTGTAGATCAGATTGCCCAGCACCACGCCGGGATTCAGATACGCCGGTCCTCCCATGGCCGCTGCTACAGTGAGCCCGAACCCCACCGCAAGGCTCCATGCGACCGTCAGTTCAATGTAGTTGAGCGTTGAGACCAATGTTTTCTTCAAGGAAATGTTACACATATACGCGTAACCGCCAAGCAAAAAGATCAGACTTCCCACAAATTCAGATAAATACGCCATACCCGGACCCTCCTGTCAATCCTATTGTTTTGTTCGTCAGCCCCCCGCAGGATACTGCACGTCCGCGTTCTCCCGCCGGATCTTCCGTCCCGCTCTGCGGCGGGCGGATCAGCCGGTACCAATATTTTACAATTTCTATTATATACTGTGCGGCAAATAAATGCAATCCCGCCTGAGCGTTAAGTTTGTGTGGTGAAGTGAAAAGTTAACTTCCACTTCTAAAGCCCTTGGTAGCGAAGTAGAAGTTACTGTTACAAGGACAGTG
>CANRMK010000297.1 GCA_947631715.1 uncultured Acetatifactor sp. | reverse complement strand
ATCATATGTGTCAGGCTGACGATCAACGAAAGCCGGGCCAAGATGGCGGAGGAGCTTCGGAAATACAATTACGAGGTGGGGGACTGGGTCCTGGAGCAGCAGAGCGTCCTGGATATGTTCGTGCACGCCATTGTGGCGAATCCGGACGTGTTGGAGGACTATGAGGGAATGGTGGAGTTCCTGGACGATATCACCAAGCACTACCCCAGGATATCCGCCACTTATATTGCAAATCCAGACTTTTCCCACAGCCACGCCATGGTGATGAACAACGGCTGGGTGCCGGCCCCGGATTACGTGGAGGAGGAGCGCCTGTGGTATATAGGGGCGCTTAAGTCGGACAGCTTTTATCTCACGGAGCCCTATGATGATGCGCGGACAGGGGAGTACTGTATCACCATGAGCAAGCTGGTGCAGTCGGACCGGGGGGAGTTTTACGGTATCTTTGCCATCGACTTTTATCTGGATGTGCTGACGGATATTCTCAAAAGCAGCTATACGGATGAGGGATACGCCTTTCTGGTGGATCAGAACGGCCTGATCATCGACCACCCCAACGCCGCCTATGAGTTTTCCAATTCCGCCGCCGTGAATGTCCATGACCTGGTCTATGACAGGTTCTACAGCGATGAGGGAATGATCGTCTTTAAGGATTACGACGGAAGATATAAGGTGGGCGTCTCCATGGAGGAGACCGATTCGGGCTTCAGGATCATTGTGGTAAAGGACTGGTGGAGCATCTACGGGAACGTGGTGGAGTACCTTATTCTCTTTCTGGCCATGTTCGGCGTCTGCATCGCCGCGGTCAATTTGGTGATGCAGAGAATGATCCGCTGGCAGCAGAACACCAACGAGGAACTGAAAGATATGGCCCTTTCCGCTATTCGGGCCGAGCAGGCCAAATCCCTGTTCCTGTCCAACATGTCCCATGAGATCCGCACGCCCATCAATGCGGTGCTGGGCATGAACGAAATGATCCTGCGGGAGTGCAGGGACGAACAGCTTTTGTCCTATGCGGCCAATATCCAGAGCGCGGGAAAGACGCTGCTGTTCCTCATTAACGACATTCTCGATATGTCCAAGATCGAGTCCGGCAAGATGGAGATCGTTCCGGTGGAGTACCAGGTGGGCGATCTGATGCTGGATCTGTGGAATGTGATCTGTATGAGAGCCCAGGAAAAGGGACTTGCCATAACGTTCCACCTGGATCCCGGTATGCCCGGAAAGCTGTACGGGGACAATCTGCGGATCAAGCAGATCGTGACCAATCTGCTGACGAACGCTGTGAAGTATACGCCCCAGGGCAGCGTGGAGATGAACGTTTCCTATCAAAAGGTATCAGAGCGGAAGCTGATCCTGACCATAGCCGTCAAGGATACCGGCACGGGGATCAAGGATGAGGATCTGGGGAAGCTGTTCGAGAAATTCCAGCGGATAGATGAAAAGAGGAACCGCAATATCGAGGGCACCGGCCTGGGAATGAATATCACCATGTCCCTGTTAGAGCTGATGAACGGGGAGATGAAAGTGGACAGCGTCTATCAAAAGGGCTCCACCTTTACCGTGACGATCCCCCAGGATATCGTGGATCAGGCGCCGGTGGGCACCTTTGAAGAGATCCGGAACAGGCACAGGACGGACACAGGCGGCGGAAAGAAGACGTTCGAGGCGCCGCAGGCCCGGGTGCTGGTGGTGGACGACAACGCCATGAACCTGGCGGTGTTCCAGGCGCTGTTAAAGCGCACGAAAGTGAACATCACTACTGCGGATTCCGGGAAAAAATGCCTGGAGCTCGTGCAGAAAGAGCAGTATCACATTATCTTCATGGATCATATGATGCCGGAGATGGACGGGATCGAGACGCTGCATAAGATGCAGGAGCTGCCCGGGAACCTCAATACAGCGACTCCGGTAATCGCCCTGACGGCCAACGCCATCGTGGGGGCGAGGGAAATGTACCTGCAGGAGGGATTTACGGATTTCCTCACGAAGCCTGTGGAGGGAGAGCTTTTGGAGAAAGCTGTGACGGACTATCTCCCAGAGGAGCTGATCCTCTATGAGAAAGAGGACACGGACGGGGAGGCAAAGGAAGAGGAAGAGGCAAAGGGAGAGGAAAAGGAAGAGAAAGATAAGAAAGAAGAGAAAGATAAGAAGGAAGAGAAAAAAGAAGCGGGAGAAAGACCGGAGGCGGAAGGAACCGAAGAGCCTGCGGACGATGCGGAGCAGGAGCGCATGGAGCGCTATCTGAGCCGGGGGATCTCCATAAAGCAGGGATTGAATTACGCCGGAGGAAATCAGGACGTCTACCTGGATCTGGTGGAAATGTTCCTGAAAGGAAAAGAACAGCAAAAGCAGAGGATCCTGCAGCTTTTGGAAGAGGAAAATATGCCGGAGTACGGCGTGCTCACCCATGGGCTTAAGGGGAATGCGAGAATGCTGGGCGCGGACCGTCTGGCGGACATTGCCTTTGAGCATGAGAAAGCGGGCAAGGGCGGACAGCTGGAATATGCAAAGGAGCACTGGGCAGAGCTTGAGGAAGAGTGGGAGAAGTGCTGTGTGAGCCTGGAGGATCTGTATCACGAGTACCGGACGGACGAACCGGAGAAATACGCCGCTGTAAGCGGGGATACGGTCTTTGAGATCTCCCGGGAGGAGATCGACGGAGTGGTAAAGTTGCTGGACGAATTCCAGACGCCGCCTGCGGTAGAGAAGCTGAAAGAATGGCTGGAGAAGCCGCTGGATCCGGAAATGTACCAAAAGCTGAAAGATGCGCTGCTTGCCATAGAGGAGGAGTTCGATGAGGATAAGGCCATCGAGATCCT
>CANRMK010000296.1 GCA_947631715.1 uncultured Acetatifactor sp. | reverse complement strand
ACAGGGCCCCGCCACCGGGCACAAAAACATGACCGCGGCTTTCACAATCCCGTTCTTTCTGTCCGATTCTTTCCGCATTCCGTTTAATACCAGATATATGATCACGATCAGCGTATTCAGTATGATCATGGTCAGAAACATGGCATTCCGCACTAACATACGGCATTGTCCTCCACAATATGGCTCTTGTAACCGATCTCCGCGAACCGGTTGATCACGTACTGGGCGTCCTCTCTGCTCGTATTGGCCAAAAGCGCATACAGGCCGCCGTCCGCGAGAATCCCAATATAGTCCGTCTGGCGCAGCTTGGCCGTAAGCTGCTTCCCGGTATCCTTTTTCATCTGTTCTCCGGTGTCCACCTGCAGCACCGTACATTCCGTAAGCCCCTTATTCTGCGCCGTCAGATAAGCGTTTAACAGTGAGGTGAACGCCTCCGTATCCAGCATCTGCGTGTCCTCCACATACCGCTTGTTTTCCAGCGCTGAAAGGTATCTGTTTGCGCGCAGCACCGCATTCTGGATCAGTGCGCTTATGACTACCAGCTGATTAGCCTGTCCCAGTGTCATGCTCTCCCACGGAATACCCCAGACCATCAGGATCATCTGCATCTCGTCCCTGTCGTCGAAGATCGCGTTGGCCATCAGCGGGTACCGCTCATCCATCTTGCGGTTGATGAACACCTTTTTATCCATCAGGGTATCGTACATTTCTCCCATCTGCGTATACTGGATAGAGTTGCCCAGCATCCTCGCCTTGACGGACGTGGAGGAGAACAGCCTGGCATAGGAGCGGTTGGAGACGGTATAGATAGCCACATCCTTGCTTCTCACAAGCTTTCCCAGCATTTCTGCGGCATAGAACAGCACTTCCTCCGGACTGTACTGGTTCAGCGCGGACGTGATACTGTAGATCTTTCCCACACTGTCGTTCTGATTGACGATCTGGGTCTCAAGGGCGTCTTTCACGCGCACATTGCTGACGTTGATATCCTGGATATCCCCCAGCTGCTGAAGCAGATACTCCCTTTCCTCCCTGCTCTCCAGGGTCAGCTTTTTGATCTGATCCCTCATATAGCCCACGGCAAGCCCCACAATGAACAGCTGCGCGATCCATACATAGGTGTTGGCGTCCAGCATGACCTCAAAGCCCGACCGCTCGTACATCTGCCGGAAGCAATAGCCGGCCACGGCAAGCACCGCGGACAGCGTGGCCTGCTGCTGGCCGTAGACTATGGCGAACAGCAGCACATACAGCAGATAAAAGTCCAGATTGGCAAAATAACTGCTGCCCACCGCCCGGTTGTTCAGCATAAAGAACGGAATGAACGCTATCAGGTTCTCCACAAAGGGAAGCAGTACCCGAACCAGCCACCCGGCCCTCTTCAGGATCCGTTCCCTTAAGGGCGGCTTCGCGTCCTCCCAGGTCAGAAAGGCATTGCTGTCTTTCAGCATCTGGGAGGCAATTTTTTTCACAATGTCATTGATATCGCAAAAGAAAGGATTTCCGAATTCACTGTCATACAGCTTGTTGGACAGGACGATCCTCTGGCTGTCCGAGAAGTCGTCCGCCGCGGTGATCTGGGCCGCATTCCCCATGGCGTCCCGCACGATTTCCGCAAGCTCTTTCTGGGAGAACTCCCGGGAAGAGGAAATGTTGTACAGAGAGCTTTTGTGCTCCCTGCACGCCCCTATGCGGTAAATGAATTCTATGGCGTCCGTCTCATAGAGCAGAGACTGGGAACAGCCCTCCCGGTATGTGATCTTCTTTTTTTCCAGCGCCTCCAGGCACATTTCCGAGCAGAGATCCCGCACGTCCCTCCGACGCTTGGGAATGCTGTAGAGATGATCCAGGCGGAGCGTAATGATATCCAGCCCTCTGGTCTTTCTGTAGCTCTCGCACATCTCTTCCCCCTGGGCCAGCGTCATTCCTTTCAGACTCACAGGGTTTGTCTCCGCAGTCTCTGTAATGTCCTCGGGGCAGTGCTCCCCGTAAACGGCTTCAGAGGACAGATAGAGAAATCTGCCATGCTCCTGCATGGCGTATCCCATCAGCAGATTCATCAGACTGGCGGAAAACCGCACTGCTGTGGAGTTTTCGTCGCGCCATTGGAAATTGGTATCGTACGCCCCGAGAAATATGGTCAGATCCGGGCCAACGCTCTCAAAGATTTCGTTCAGACAGCTATTGTCGTATGTAAAGTTATACTGTTCAAACACTTTCTGATAAGGGTCCTTGCTGTAGCGCTTTCCTGTGAGCAGATACACCCGGTGCCCCTCCTTGTTCAGCTTGATGATCAGATTGTCCATCAGGCTCCCGGGGCCGCCAATCAACAATACATTCATATATCCTCTTTTCCGCTGCTGTCAGGCAGCCCGCTCTCCTTATGTTACCGCGATCCCGTACGCCTCCAGCCGGCTCCGGAACTGCTCCACATCATGTGCTATCGTCTCCCTGTTTTCCTGATATCTCGCTGCAAGGGTATCTATGATCTCGTCCGTCCCCATTCCGCCGGCCATCATTTCCCAGATGGACGCGCCCATTTCGTTCATGGCGAGCGGCGCCTTATAAGGGACTCCCTCCTGATACATATCAAGCAGCCAGTACAGGCCAGCAGCGTGCCGTATCTGATATCTCATGAGGCCCATTCCTTTCAACAAGGTTTCAAATGTAGTTATATTGTACCATATTTCCTCATAATATAAAAGCCCAACTGAAAATAATCAGTCAGGCGTCAAATTCTTTTCATACATGGAAAACAGAGGGATCTCCGCGATTCCCCTCTCCAAATCCGCATCGCCCATATACCGGAAGCCGCACCTTTCATACAGCTTTTTTGCCGGTGTGTTGCCGGGCACCACATCCAG
>CANRMK010000295.1 GCA_947631715.1 uncultured Acetatifactor sp. | reverse complement strand
CTGCGGCTTGTGGAATTGAGCGCCAGCAGATTTATGAACAAAGGAGCTCTGCCGGACGGACTGGACGAGAGAACGATCCAGGAAGTCTAGGGATCGATCGTCATGTTTTAGGAAACAGGAAATCGGAACAAAAAAGAAAAAGTCAAGGAGGAAAAAGAAATGGCACAGGAAGCATTGGGAATGGTGGAAACAAGAGGTCTGGTGGCAGCGATCGAGGCTGCGGACGCTATGTGTAAGGCAGCAAATGTAACGCTGGTAGGCACCGAGAAGATCGGTTCCGGACTGGTGACCGTAATGGTGCGCGGCGATGTGGGAGCAGTAAAGTCTTCCGTTGAGGCAGGCTCCGCAAGCGCATCTAAGCTGGGCGAGCTGGTAGCGACCCATGTGATCCCTCGTCCTCACACTGATGTGGAGATGATTCTTCCTAAGGTGAAGTAAACTGCCTTGGTTTTCCGCCCCTGCAGCACTCCCCTTGCCGGGCGGGCTGCAAAAGGGGCAGATCCATAGAGTTAAGAGCTGCCGATCGGCAGCGGGAATGAGGAAAACATGGAACAGCAGACAGTGGAACAGATTACAAAGATTGTCCTTCAGACGCTGAACCAGATGGAAGAAAAATCTGCCGCTTCCGGCGGATTTCAGGTGCCGGTGGGAGTATCGGCCAGACATATCCACCTGACCCAGGAGCATGTGGAAGCGCTCTTTGGGCAGGGGTATCAGCTGACGAAGAAAAAGGATCTCATGGGCGGGCAGTACGCCTGCAATGAGACGGTGACCGTGGTGGGACTGAAGCTGCGGGCCATTGAGAATGTGCGTGTGCTGGGGCCTGTGAGAAAGGCTTCTCAGCTTGAGATCTCCGCTACAGATGCCCTGAAGCTGGGAATCTCGGCGCCCATACGGGAGTCCGGGAATGTGGCGGGCAGCGCGCCTATCGCAGTGGTGGGCCCCAAGGGGGCAGTCTACCTGAAAGAGGGCTGTATCATCGCCATGCGCCACATTCATATGTCACCTGCGGACGCCATGGCGGCAGGGCTTCATGACGGGGATATCGTGTCCGTGAAAGCGGACAACGAGAGAGGAACGGTGTTCAATCAGGTGAAGATCCGCGTGAACGAAAGCTTTACGCTGGAGATGCACATCGACACGGACGAGGCCAACGCCAGCAGGATCAAGACAGGCGACAAGGTGACGATCATAAAGTGACAGGTATGAAAGATCCCGTCCCGGCTTTGTAGAAAGCCGGGACGGGAGATAGGAGAGCACGCCATGGTGATAGGCAAGGTAGTGGGGAGCATTGTTTCTACCCGCAAATGTGAGAATCTGGTGGGGAACAAGTTCATGATCATCGAACCCCTGGAGGAAATGTCCGCCTGCGCAGCCCGCTTTGTAGCGATCGACAATATCGGTGCAGGCATCGGGGAGACTGTCCTGGTGGCCACAGGAAGCGCGGCGAGAGTGGGAATGGAGGACTCTCCTGTGGACGCCGCTATCGTCGGGATCGTGGATGAGGGCCAGAAATGATGAAATGCCGCAAGAGGGCGCAGGCCCTGTGACTGAGACGAAGAGGTATGGGCATGGAAAACAGTACAGATATTCAGGCGTGGAAAGGGCTTTTACAGAAAATGGGCGTGGTGGGCGCCGGCGGCGCCGGGTTTCCCACATACGCAAAGCTGGATGAGAGAGCGAATATCATTCTGATGAACTGTGCGGAATGTGAACCGCTCTTAAAACTTCACAGACAGCTTCTGGAGCAGCATGCGGAGGAGATCCTGCGCACCTTTGACAGGATTGCCCGGACCGTGGGAGCCGGGGAGGCTGTCATCGGGATCAAGAGAGAATATAAGGCCACGGTAGAGGCCATAGAAAGATACATAGATGCGTACCCTGGCATGAGGGTGCAGCTTTTGGACAGCGCCTACCCCATGGGAGACGAGGTGGTGCTGATCTACGAGGCCACAGGCAGGGTGATCAGGCCCGGCGGACTTCCCATAGAGGAGGGCGTGGCCGTGTTCAATGTGGAGACAGTGTACAACATATACAGAGCGCTGGAAAAGGATATGCCGGTGATCGACAAGCTGATCTCCGTGGTGGGAGAGGTAGAACATCCGATTACTGTCCGTGTTCCCATCGGTGTGTCCATTCGGGAGGCGGCCTCCTGCGCGGGTGCATTTACAGTGAAGGATCCGGTGTTCCTGCTGGGCGGCCCCATGATGGGCAGTCTGGCACGGGAGGATTCCGTTGTGACCAAGACGACCAATGCCATTATCGTTTTGGACCGCAGCCACTCCTTGGTGCAGAGAAAGAACCGGAATGCGGCCATCGACCTGAAGCGGGCAGCTTCCGCCTGCTGTCAGTGCGAGACCTGTACCGCCCTCTGCCCCAGACACAGCCTGGGACATCCCATAGAGCCCCACAAATTCATGCGGAGCGCGGCCAATCAGGATTTCCGGGATACCAATGTATTTTTGAACACTATGTTCTGCAGTTCCTGCGGGCTCTGTGAGAACTTTTCCTGCCCTCAGGGCCTCTCTCCCAGGAGCCTGATCGCAGATTACAAGGCGGGACTGCGGAAAGCGGGCGTAAAGCCTCCCGCAGATGTACAGGCGGCGCCGGTGGCCCGTGGAAGAGAGTACCGAAAGGCTCCGGAAAAGCGGCTTGCGGCGAGACTGGGGATCGCAAAATACGATGTGGAGGCTCCTCTGCAGCCGGACGATCACTGGAGCGCGGAAAAGGCCGCTGTCAGGGTGCGGATCCCCTTAAGCCAGCATATCGGTGCGCCGGCGGTCCCGGCGGTGAAGAAAGGAATGGCTGTGAAAGCGGGAGATTTGATTGCGGAACCGGCAGGGGGACTGAGCGTGGGCATACATGCCTCCGTGGACGGCACGGTGCAGGAGGTAACGGACGGATA
>CANRMK010000294.1 GCA_947631715.1 uncultured Acetatifactor sp. | reverse complement strand
ATGAATACAAAAGTAAAAGTACTTATAATAGAAGATGACAAAAATGTTCTGGCCTATATCGCCGCCGCATTGTCATCCGAGGGATACCGCACCGTCTCCGCGCTCACCGGCACCGAAGGATTATGTCTGGCGGCCTCACACTGTCCCCATGTGATCCTGCTGGACCTGGGTCTGCCGGATATAGACGGATATCAGGTGTTAAAGCAGCTGCGGAGCTGGAGCCAGATTCCCATTATCATCATCTCTGCACGCACCGGGGAAGAAACCAAAATAACCGCGCTGGACCTGGGAGCGGACGATTATCTGACCAAGCCTTTCGGCATCGGGGAATTGATCGCCCGCATCCGTACCTCACTGCGCCGGGTCAGCAGGATCACCTCTGTCCAGACCTATAAGGCGCTGAACCTTGAGATCAATTTTGACAAGCATATTATACGTCTGTATGACCAGATCATCCATCTGACCCAGATCGAATACCAGCTGCTGGAGCTGTTGGCCAAAAATTCCGGAAAGGTACTCACTTACCGCCATATCATGAACATCATCTGGGGACCGTATACCGGCGGCAGCAACCAGATCCTGCGCGTCAATATGGCGAACATCCGGCGCAAGATCGAGGCAGACCCTGCACAGCCTCAATATGTTTTCACAGAGATCGGGATCGGCTACAGAATGCGGGAAAACGAATATCTGTGAGTGCTATGGTTCTATGGTTCCACAGATTCCAGCATCGTCCAGATCTCGTCTGCCGTTCCCCTGCCGTTAAAGCCAAGAAGTATGCCGTCCGGATACAGCACGGAAAAGCTGCCTCTGGGAGTGTCCGTATCTCCCGCATCCGCATAGACTTTCATCCGGCTCTGCACGATCTCAAGGCGCATGTCTTCCGCCGCAAAGACAGGATTGGCAAACATCTCCCGGTATTCCTCCGGCACCGTTTCGCCATAGGGGATCTCGTAAAGGCGCTCATCGTAGGTTTCCGGCCTGTCCGTATCCACCGTCTCTGCCGCCCCGCCATCGGAATAAGAAACGGAGATCATGATATCGTCCATGCCCCGGCGCCAGCACACAAAAAGCGATCCATCTGCACCCTGTCTGGCGCTTTCGAACGTATATCCCGCAGGCATCCGGGCCGGAAGATACCTTCCAAGCTCCGTCTCTCTGGCTTCCTTTTCCGTAATACTGCGTCTGTCATCCGCCGGACAGCCGTCTGCTTCCTGCTCTTTTTCTCCGCTCTGAGCAGCCGTTTCGGCGTTTCTCCCGGAATCCCCCTGCACTTCTTCCGTTATTCCGCTTTCCCCTGCAGCTCCTTGCGCTTCTTCGGTCATCCCGCTTTCCCCTGCAGCTCCTTCCGCACCTCCGGCCCCACTGTCCGCCGCATATGCAGCCGCCTTTTCGCTCCCGTTTTCCTGAGTCGGTCCATAGCCTTGCGCCACCTGCTCCAATCTACCTGCATCGCTGCCGGTTTCCTTGTCCATCAGGTACCGTCCCCCATACAGGACTCCTGTGACGGACAGACATATACATGCCGCTGCGATGGCGCTGAACCGCCAGATACGTTTCCCGGCCGTCTCGCTCCGTTTCAGCAGCTTCTCGTCCGCGGCGCCCAGAGCCTCCAGGATCCGCAGAGCCTTTTCCTCCTGATATCCGTTATGTTCTTGTCCGCTCACAGCACAATGCCCTCCTTTTCCAAAAACTGTTTCAGCCGATTCCGGGTGCGGAAGAGGGTCGTTTTCACTGTATTCAATTTCATTCCATAGCGTTCTGCTATTTCACCGTATTCCTCCACATACCAGTATCTGCGCAGAAATACATTGCACTCCCGCTCCGGCAGAGTGTGCAGGAACCGGTTCAGCAGCCGCTCAAGCTCTGCCGTTTCCACCGCGTCCTCCGTATTGTGCCTGTCCGGCACGCATTCCGCCAGTTCGTCCAGCGCCAGCATCGTTTCCCCGTTTCCTCTCTTCATGGCATGCTTTCCTTTCCATCTGTCCAGGGACAGATTTCTGGTAATGGCTCCCAAGAACAGCGACAGCCTGTTCGGGCGCTTTGGCGGCATGGCGTTCCAGGCCCTGAACCAGGTGTCATTGACACATTCATCCGCATCGCTGCTGTCGTAAAGGATATGATATGCGATGCTGTAACAGTAGCTTCCATAATTTTTCTGGGATTCGGTTATGGCTCTCTCGTCCCGGGACCAGTAAAGGTCTATGATCTGCGTATCCTGCATGGCGTCTGTCTGTTGAGCCTCCTTCTTCTTAAGATGCCGAAGCCTGTTCGGTATATCTTATGGACGAAACCGGCGTCAAAAAGTTCCACACCGCGAAAAAATTCATAAAAATACCTGTACGGCACACCGGCACAAAGATCTGCACCAATATGCTGCACAGGTATCCGTGCAGAGTCTGAATGCGGTCACATCATCGGCGCGACGATCCGCATGATCCTGCCCAGCATTCTGTCTCTCAGTTTCATTTTTTTATAATCCTCCGGCGTCATCTCAATACATTTTTTTAACGTTTCCTGTACGTCCCGCTCGATGCGTTCCACCTGAGAATTCCGGTAGAGCACTACACCGCATTCAAAATGATGGTACAGACTGCGGTAATCCAGATTGACCGTTCCCACCACGGCTTTGGTATCATCCGAGACAAATACTTTCGCGTGCACGAATCCCGGCTCATACTCGCAAATCCGCACACCGGCCTCCAGCAGCTGATTATAGTAAGTCTTTGCCAGCACAAAGGCATATTTTTTATCCGGGATATGCGGCATGACAATGATGACCTCCACTCCGCGCTTTGCCGCATAGGTGAGAGCTGCGATCATCTGATAATCCAGGATCAGGTAAGGCGTCATAATATGCACATAGGACTGGGCCGTATTCATAATGTCCAGGTACACCCGCTCCCCCAC
>CANRMK010000293.1 GCA_947631715.1 uncultured Acetatifactor sp. | reverse complement strand
GACGAGCCGTTAGTACAGGTCGGCATTAAATCCATGCTGAACTGGAACGCTCTGGGCCTTGAGATCTGCGGCACTGCCATAAACGGCCAGGCTGCTTTAAAGATCATAGAAGAGCAGTCCCCGGATATTGTGATAACGGATATCAAGATGCCGGTCATGGACGGGCTGGAGCTGACCCGGATCTGCCGGGAGCGCTATGGGAATGACAGGCCCTGCTTTATCATTCTGACCAGCTATGAAGATTTCCACATGGCCAAGGAGGCGCTGACGTATCAGGTATCCGATTACCTGGTAAAGCTGGAGCTGACCCCGGAAAACCTACGGTCTTCTGTGGAAAAGGTACTGGAAAAGCTGCGCGAAAGCGAAAGGGATAGAAGTGACACTGCTGTCAGTTCCCACTCTTTTTACGACAAATTCCTGATCAGCCTGCTGTACAACCTGTTTGAATCGGAAGAACAGTTCATGCTTCAGAGCAAAGATCTGAACCTGGATTTTCATTACAAGACCTATGTATGCTGCTATGGGGAGCTGCAGAGCAGCCAGGCGGATGCCCTCCCCCCAGAAAGGCAGTTCGCCCTGTATACATCTGCCCTTCGCATGATCCAGGAGCTTACAGTCAAATACCGGTTCTGCTATGTCCTGTCCTTAGATATCCGGCATTTTGCGCTGATTTTCTGCTATGAGGAAGACTTCTCGCAGACTGCTCTTTCCTGCATAGACGAAATAACGGATATCCTCTCTCAGGTAAATGGCACGCTGGAAAATTATTATAACGTGAAGCTCTGCTGCGGCATAGGGAATCCGGTGGGAAATCCTTTGGCCATAAGCGAATCCTACCAATGTTCCCGGACGGCTTTCCGGGAGGCCGGTCTTTGCCCCCCCGTCATTGCCTACGAGCAGTGCGCCCGAAATGACAGTTTTCATAATTCCTTTAACTTTAGTTTGTTCCGTTCCGGTCTGACCAAGGCGTTTGAAGAGTATGATTCCGAAGCGCTCACCGCTACGATCGGCGATATCTGCGGACTCTTCCTGGCAAACCCTCAGCATTATGTACAGGCTTTGGACGCCGCCTGCAATATTTTGTACCTGTCCATCTCCCTGCTGCAGGACGGCGAAGCTGTGGTGTCGGAATTTTACCGGGATTCCCCGGACGGCTACCGCTCCATCTACCGGCAGACCTCCGTGGAACAGATCGTGGCCTGGCTGAAAGCTTTCTCAGAAAAGCTGGCGGAACTCTTTGAGAGCAGACGGCGGGATTATAAGAACCATATCGTCTCCAATGTGAAAAAATATATCAATGGGCATGTGCGGGAAAGGCTCACATTAAACGAGGTCGCAGCGGTATTTGGCATCAGCCCCAACTATCTGAGCCAGCTGTTCGGCAAATACAATGAGATCGGGTTCAGCGAATACATCAGCCAATGTAAGATCAACGAAAGCAAAAAGCTGTTGGAGGAGGGCGGCATGAAGATTTATGAGGTCGCGGACGCGCTGGGCTTTGAGAGCGCCTTTTATTTCAGCAAGGTATTTAAAAAGATTGAGGGCGTCTCCCCCACGGATTATGTCAACAATAAATTACTATAATTTTCATCTCATAAAAAACACAGAAAGGCAGATATTATTATGGAAATGCGTTTTAAGGAAGCCGCGGAAAAATTTCTTGCCAGGGGAGAGAGACTCCTGCCCTTTTCCCCTTTCCCCCGTGCAGACCGGCGTGAGGCTTACGAGGAAGTGTCCGCCGATATGAGGAAAGAGCTGATCCGCCGGGGGGAGGCAGAGCTGGAGACAGCGTATCCGGTACTTTTCGCCACGGATTATATGGCATTTATCCGGACGGGCAACCGGATCGATTTTGAAGATCTCTACTTCGGGCGCCGGTATCTCTTAAATACCTTTGTCACGGCGGAGTGCATGGAGGGAAAAGGCCGGTTTCTTGACCGGATCATAGACGGTATATTTGCGGTCTGCGAGGAGAGCGCCTGGCAGCTGCCGGCCCACAACGTCTATGTGAGGAATGCCCCCCAGGAGATTCTGCCGGACGTGACGCGCCCCGTGCTGGACCTTTTTGCCTGTGAAACAGGGGCACAGCTCGCCTGCATCTATTATCTTCTGAAAGACTGCCTTGACCAAGTCAGCCCTCTTATATGCAGACGTATCCGCCAGGAGCTGGAAAAGCGTATTCTCCGCCCCTATCTCACAGAGCATTTCTGGTGGATGGGAAATGGGGAGGAGCCTATGTGCAACTGGACTCCCTGGTGCACCCAAAATGTGCTGATTACAGCCTTTCTTGTGGATTTTTCCGAAGCGGACCGAAAGAGCGTTTTAAGCCAGGCCGCAGAAAGCTGCGACTTATTTCTGAAAGATTATGGCGATGACGGCTGCTGCGATGAGGGCGCCCAGTATTTCCGCCGGGCAGGGCTGTGCCTGGATGCGGCATGCAGCCTCATGGACCAGGTGACGGGAGGCGCCTTTGCCCATCTGTATCAGTGGGAGAAGATCAAAAACATTGCCTCCTATATTTCCAATGTCCATATATGCGGAAAATATTATTTTAATTTTGCGGACTGTTCCCCTCTGGCCGGCAGGGCCGGTATCCGGGAGTACCTGTTCGGAAAGCACACCGGCCAGCCTGAGCTGATGCGGTTCGCCGCCGGGGACTACCAGGATGCAGGCGCGGAGATATATGAAGACGAGACTTATCGCCTCAGCCTTTACTACAGGCTTCAGGATGCTTTTTATCACGATGAGGTCATGAATGCCGAAAGCCGGACGGCTCTGTCCGATTCCGATATCTATTATCCCAGCATCGGACTCTTCATCGCAAGAGACGATCGGTTCTGCCTGGCTGTAAAAGCCGGAGATAATGACGATAATCACAACCACAATGACACTGGCAGTATTACTTTATACAAAAACGGGAAACCTATT
>CANRMK010000292.1 GCA_947631715.1 uncultured Acetatifactor sp. | reverse complement strand
TATCTTGCCCCTTTTGTTAAGGTAGACAATTTAAGCTACTATGACGTGAAGAAGTGCATAGAGGCGTTTATCTACGGTGTGAACACTCCCAGCCGCTGGGGCACCCAGGCGCCCTTCTCCAATATCACCCTGGACTGGACCGTCCCTGATGACCTGGCGGAGCTGCCTGCCATCGTGGGCGGTGAGGAAATGCCCTTTAAGTATAAGGATTGTAAGAAAGAGATGGACATGGTCAACAAGGCGTTCATTGAGACCATGATCGAGGGGGATTCCAACGGAAGAGGCTTCCAGTATCCGATTCCCACCTATTCCATCACAAAGGACTTCGACTGGTCCGATACGGAGAATAACAGGCTGCTCTTTGAGATGACCGCAAAGTACGGTACGCCGTATTTCTCCAACTATATCAATTCCGACATGCAGCCCAGTGATGTGCGCAGTATGTGCTGCAGGCTGCGCCTGGACCTGCGGGAGCTGCGCAAAAAGACAGGCGGATTCTTCGGCTCCGGCGAGAGCACCGGGAGCGTGGGCGTGGTGACTATCAATCTGCCCAGAATCGCTTATCTGTCTGCGAATAAGGACGAGTTCTTTGCAAGGCTGAACCACATGATGGATATCGCCGCCCGCTCTTTAAAGATCAAGCGGGGCGTGATCACCAGGCTTTTGGACGAGGGGCTCTACCCTTATACAAAGAGGTATCTCGGCTCCTTTGACAATCATTTCTCCACCATCGGCCTTGTGGGAATGAACGAGGCGGGCCTGAACGCCAACTGGCTGAGGGCGGATCTGACGAATGAAAAGACCCAGGAGTTTGCGGTGGAGGTTCTGAACCACATGAGGAACCGCCTCTCCGATTACCAGGAGCAGTACGGCGACCTCTATAACCTGGAGGCCACTCCGGCGGAGAGCACGGCTTACCGCCTGGCAAAGCATGACAAGAAGCGGTTCCCTGCCATCAAGACCGCCGGAAAACCGGGAGATACCCCTTATTACACAAATTCCTCCCATCTGCCGGTGGATGCCACCACGGATATCTTTGATGCCCTGGACATTCAGGATGAACTGCAGACGCTGTACACCTCGGGAACGGTGTTCCACGCATTTCTGGGTGAGAAGCTGCCCGACTGGAAAGCGGCGGCGGCACTGGTGCGCACCATAGCAAACAATTATAAGCTGCCGTATTATACGCTGTCGCCTACCTATTCCATCTGTAGGGATCACGGCTACCTGGCAGGGGAAGTGAAGACCTGCCCCCACTGCGGCGCCAGGACGGAGGTTTACAGCCGTATTACCGGTTACTACCGCCCGGTACAGAACTGGAACGACGGCAAGCTTCAGGAATATGCGAACCGCACGGAATACGATATCGAACATTCCATGCTCAAGCGTCCGGCCAGAAGCGTTGTGACCCTGTCCAATTTTGATGAGGACGTGAAAGTCAGCGTGGAACAGCCTAAGAATGTGCGCTATCTGTTTACCACAAAGACATGCCCTAACTGTAAGCTGGCAAAAGAGTACTTAAAGGATGTGCCCTATATCCTCATGGATGCAGAGGAGAATATGGAGCTGGCGGCCAGGTACGGGGTGATGCAGGCCCCCACGCTGGTGGTCGTGGACGGGGACAGCACCAGGAAATATGTCAATGCCTCCAATATCAGAAAATATGCAGACAGCATGAAAGCCGTCACAGTGTGAGAGGAAAGGACTGCCAGGCGGACAGCGGACCGTGAGAACGGCAGAATGGGAAGAATATGATCGACAAGCTGATCGGGAAGATTCAAAAGACCAATGCTCCTATTGTGGTGGGACTGGATCCGACCATGAAGATCGTGCCGGAGCATATCAAAAAAGCGGCGTTCCGGGAATACGGAGAGACGCTTGAGGGAGCTGCGGAGGCCATCTGGCAGTTTAACAGGGGAATCGTGGACGCGGTGTGCGATCTGATTCCTGCCGTGAAGCCTCAGATTGCCATGTATGAGCAATTTGGTATCCCGGGCATGATCGCATTTCAGAAGACGGTGGACTATTGCAGAAAAAAGGACCTGGTAGTGATCGGGGACGTAAAGCGCGGGGATATCGGCTCCACGTCGGAGGCGTATGCGGTGGCCCACCTGGGAAAGGTTCAGGTGGGAGACAGCTTTCTGGCCCCTTTTGACGAGGATTTCGCCACGGTGAATCCCTACCTTGGCTCAGACGGGATCAAGCCTTTTCTAAAGGTGTGCAATGAGGAGAAAAAGGGGATCTTTGTGCTGGTGAAGACATCTAATCCCAGCAGCGGTGAGTTTCAGGACAAAATGGCGGACGGAAAGCCGCTTTATGAGCTGGTGGGCGAAAAGGTGGCCGCATGGGGAGAAGAATGCATGGGCGCCGGTCCCTACAGCCGTGTGGGAGCGGTGGTGGGCGCTACTTACCCGGAGCAGGGAAAGCTTTTGCGCAGAGTGATGCCGCACACCTTTATCCTGGTGCCCGGATACGGCGCTCAGGGTGGAAAGGGCGCAGATCTGGTGCATTTCTTCAATGAGGACGGCTTAGGAGCTATCATCAATTCCTCCCGGGGCATCATAGCCGCTTACCAGCAGGAACAGTATGCCCGCTTCGGGGCGGAGGGATATGGGGACGCAGCCCGGGCGGCGGTGGCTGCCATGAAAGAGGATATCGGGCAAGCGCTTTCTGCGCGGCGGGGATCCCTTTGAGGCAAAAGGAGAACAGATGGAGATCAGAAGAGCTGAGGAACAGGATATACCGGGAATAGACAGCCTGCTGGAGCAGGTGTGCATGGTGCACCATATAGGCCGGCCGGATCTGTTTCAGGGAGATCATAACCGCAAATATACGGATGCGCAGCTGAAAGAGCTGTTAAAGAATGAGCAGCGGCCTATTTTTGTGGCAGTGGACGAGAGCCGGAACGTGCTGGGGTATGCGTTCTGTATCCTGCAGCAGCACCCCAACGACAATGTGCTCACGG
>CANRMK010000291.1 GCA_947631715.1 uncultured Acetatifactor sp. | reverse complement strand
GATAACCGTAAATTCAAATTTATTCGATTCATATAGATTGTCAAGAGTATTAAGCTCACGCTCTCTGCCTATAAACATTTACTTGACCTCCATTTTAGCTTGTTTATATTATAGTTATAGCGCGTAAAAGCATATTAGTCAATCATAAATGAGTAATTTATACTTGACTGACATTGCATAAATAATTGACCATTTTGATCCGCCGGACGTTTATAAGGTGAAAGGAGGCGATAAAGATGCCAAACACTTCGGCGCAGACAGCCGAAAATATCCGGGAAACGGTCTTATCCTATGGCAGCATGCTCTACAGGCTCTGCTTTGTCATGCTGGGAAACGGGGCGGACGCGGAAGATGCCGTGCAGGAAACGTTTATCCGGTATTTTCGGAAATCCCCTGTCTTTGCAGACACAGACCACGAAAAGGCATGGCTGATCACCACCGCGAGAAACCTATGCCGGGATATGATCCGTTTCCGGGCCCGTCATCCCCAGGTCAGCCTCGAGGATCTGCAGGAGGCTGCCCCCAGCCCGCCAGACACCTGTATCCTGGAAGCGCTCATGTCCCTGCCGGAAAAATTCCGCATTGTGCTGATCTTGTATTATGTGGAGGAATACCCCATAGACCAGATCGCCCGAATGCTCCACAGATCCTCCTCGGCAGTCAAAATGCGGCTTCAGAAAGGGCGTCTGATGCTCAGGGAAAAATATCGAAAGGAGTATATGTAGATGCATGAGAACGATTTAAAGAGCGCTGTGGAAAGGATCCGGATGCCGGAGGAAATGTGCACGCGCATCATAAGGAATTGTCAGGCCTGCCTGGAGAACGACGCCGCAGCCGTCCATCAGGCTTCAAAAACATCCGCCCAAGGCGGACAAGGAGGTATCGATATGAAAAAGAGAACATTGCATTCCAAAGGAAAGATCATTGCGGCAGCTGCCGCAGTCTGTCTCTGCCTGGTCATGGGAGTGTCCGCCGCAGGCATACGGGGCTATTACAAAAACATCACAAACTGGACGGGAGCCGTCACCGGAGGCGTATATGAACAGGCCAACGAGGAAATCCAGGTAAGCGCTTCGGCTGCGGAAAGGGAAATCATGGTAACTGCCGTATTTGTCTATCCGCAGAATGCCCCCTTCAGGGAATTTGAGTCTCTCAGGATCGGCGCATATCAGCTTCTTGACGCTTCCGGAAAGGTCGTGCTGAGCGGGGAGCGCACGGACCTTTCCCCGGTCGCGGACGGGAATGCCGAAATTGCGATTCCCATGGAGGAGCCTGCCCCTGACGGCTGCAAGCTGGTGATCACCTCTTTTATAGGGGAATCAAAGGGCGACCAGCCGCTTTCCGTAAACGGCACATGGGAATGTACCCTCTCTCACTGATGCGCTTTCTAATGCGCTCTTTACAATTTCCGCCTCATTGCCTATAATGGCATCAATAGGAAATTCCGGCTTATCCGGATCTTCCGTTTCCCGGAGGGAGGAATCTGCATGAAAGAGCGTTTGAAAAAGGCCGGACAGATCTTTGCCCTTTTCTTTAAGATCGGCGCTTTCACTTTCGGCGGCGGCTATGCCATGATACCGCTTATCCAGCGGGAAGTGGCGGAAAAGAAAAAATATATCACCGATGGCGATATCCTGGAGATCGTGGCCATCGCAGAGTCCACGCCGGGCCCCATCGCCATCAACGCAGCCACTTTTGTAGGTTTCCGCATCTGCGGCTTTTTGGGGGCGCTGGCTGCGACTGTGGGCGTGGTCCTGCCATCCTTTGCGATCATCCTTGCCGTGTCCTTTCTCCTGGAAAAATTTCAGAGTATCAAGGTGATCCAATACGCTTTCAACGGGATCAGAGCCGGCGTGCTGGCTTTGATCCTAAAGGCGCTGTGGTCTATGTACAGACAGTGTCCCAAGGGGATCGGGGCCTATCTGATCATGGCCGCAGCGTTTCTGATGACTGCATTCTTTCATGTGAATGTGCTGCTCGTGATCATAGGATGCGCCCTGGCCGGGCTCTGCCTGTGGAGTGCCGCCTCAGCGGCAGACTGTGAGAAAAAATGATCGATCTGATAATATTATTCTGGACATTTTTGAAAATTGGCGCTTTTACTTTCGGCGGCGGTTACGCCATGCTTCCCTTAATTCAGGCGGAAGTTCTATCCCACGGCTGGATGGACGCCTCCTCCCTCTTAGACTTTATCGCCGTCAGCGAGAGCACCCCAGGCCCCTTTGCCGTCAACATCGCCACATACGCGGGCTCCGTAATGGGCGGGATTCCCGGCGCGCTCTCCGCCACCCTGGGCGTGGTCCTGCCCTCTTTCATTATCATACTGATCGTGGCGAAATGCTTTGAACGCTTTCAGAACAGCGAAATCGTAAAGGGCTGCATGTCTGGGTTAAAGCCCGCCGTGGTGGGGCTCATCGGCTCCGCCGTGATCTCCGTGGGACAGACGGTGTTTTTTTCGGACGGGATTAGTCCCGCCGTCTTCCGGGATACGTCCTTTTACGCATCGCTTTTCGTCTTCCTGACGGCCGCCGTCCTGGCCTTCAAAAAGCTCCACCCCATTCTGGTGATCTGCGCCTGCGCCGCTTTGGGAATCCTTTTGGGATATGCGGGCGTCCTTTCCTGAACGTTTTCCGCGCTTTTACCGGCACATCCAGAGATGATCTGCCTAAATGTCCTTACGCCGCTTTTCCTCCCGCCCCTCACTTTAATCTGCTAAGCTTCGCCGTGTTGGCGATCACGATCAGCTTCATAGAACCTTGCAGCGGCCTTTCCGGATCGATGCTGACACTGACCTGGCCGTTTTCGATCACTGCCACAATGTTGATGGAGTATTTCTGCCTGAGCTTTAGCTCAATCAGGTTTTTCCCCTCCCATTCTTTCCGGACCTCCATCTCGATCATGGATACGTCCCCGGACAGCTCCACAAGATCCACAAAGCCGGAGCTCAAAAGGTTCTTGGCCAGGCG
>CANRMK010000290.1 GCA_947631715.1 uncultured Acetatifactor sp. | reverse complement strand
GGGCTTGCCCCTGCGTTAGAGAACAGGAGGAAAAAACACATGGCAGTTGTAGAAGAACTGATCCGCAGCGAGGCGGACGGTGCGGTCAGCTTCGGGAACCATAAGTTGGAGAAGAAAGCGAAGGCGGACGATTTTGAGCATGCCGGCGACCTGTTAAAGGTGAAGACCTTTCGGGAAATGACAAAGCTGGAGAAAAACGGTATGTTCCTCTATGAATCCGTGCCGGGGACCAGTGTCACCGGATTCCGGGAGAGAGAGGACGGGGTGGAATTTACCGTGGAGGGCGATGAGGACGCCCAGATCACCGTGGGCCTGGCGGAAGACAGGGAGTACCGGGTGTTCGTGGACGGCAAGAGCATCGGCACCATGAAGACGGGATTGGGCGGAAAGCTTTCCTTAAGCGTGGAGCTGGAGGCTGCAGGCGAGGTGTCCGTAAAGGTGGAACAGGCCTGACCGAAGCAGCGGGCCGGGATCTGCACAAAGAGCGCGGGATAGAGTATGGCAAAAGCAAAGAGCTCCACAGTGTTCTACTGTCAGAACTGTGGATATGAATCATCGAAATGGATGGGGCAGTGTCCGGGCTGTAAGGAGTGGAATACCTTTGTGGAGGAGACTGTGAGCAAATCTCCCTACAGGGGGGCTGCGGGCGCCGGAGGACATGCAGGAAATGGCGGGAGACCGAGCCCCAGCGTCCTGTCCCAGGTCGTGGTCCGCAGCGAGGACAGAGTGTCCACCGGGATCGGAGAGCTGGACCGGGTGCTGGGCGGTGGTATCGTGCAGGGGTCTTTGACGCTGGTGGGCGGAGACCCGGGGATCGGGAAATCCACGCTGCTGCTGCAGGTCTGCCGCAATCTGGCCCAGGCCGGACATAAGGTGCTCTACATATCGGGGGAGGAGTCCCCGGCGCAGATCAGGATGCGGGCTGACCGGATTGGTCAATTTTCGGATCGAATGCTGCTGCTGTGCGAGACGAACCTGGACGATATCGCGGAGGTGATCCGCAGCGAAAAGCCGAACGAGGTGGTCATTGACTCTATCCAGACGATGTACAGTGAGAGCGTGTCTGCAGCTCCGGGAAGCGTCTCCCAGGTCAGGGAATCCACAGGGATCCTTTTGCAGCTGGCAAAGGGGCTTGGGGTTTCCGTGCTCATCGTGGGACATGTGACTAAGGAGGGGACCGTGGCGGGGCCCAGGGTGCTGGAGCACATGGTGGACGCGGTGCTGTACTTTGAGGGCGACCGGCACGCTTCCTACCGGATCCTGCGGGGGGTGAAGAACCGGTTCGGTTCCACCAATGAGATCGGCGTATTTGAGATGCGGCAGCAGGGATTGACCGAAGTGCTCAACGCTTCTGAGTATATGCTCAACGGCAGGCCGGAGAATGCCAGCGGCTCTGTGGTCGTCTGCACTATGGAGGGGACCAGGCCGTTACTTGTGGAGATACAGGCGCTTGTATGCCACAGCAGCTTCGGGATCCCCCGGAGGCAGACCACGGGCACGGATTTCAACCGGGTGAATCTGCTGATGGCGGTGCTGGAGAAAAGATCCGGCGTGCAGCTGGCCTCCTGCGACGCCTATGTGAATATCACGGGCGGGATGAAAGTCGCGGAACCCGCCATTGATCTGGGCATTGTGCTGGCCATCCTTTCCAGCTTTAAGAACAGGCCCCTGGCTCCCGGGATCATGGCTTTCGGCGAGGTGGGGCTGAGCGGCGAGGTCCGCGGGGTAAGCCAGGCAAGGCAGCGCGTGGCGGAGGCGGAGAAGCTGGGCTTCGACACCTGTATCCTGCCCCAGGTATGCTGCGGGGACTGCGGGAAGAGCACCGGGATCAGGCTGATCGGCGTAAAGAACATTCAGGACGTGATCGGTATGGAATTCTGAATTCTGATTATCTGAAATTGGGATGATATGTTCCAACCCTGATATGTCCCAACCCTGATATCTGATATGTCTCGACAGACACAAAAAAACAGTATTATTCTATAAAAACAGTTAGAACGAAGTAGCAAGCGCTTTCATTTAGTGGTAAGTTACTCTATGTTGCATTAGGACATACGGGAAGACATACGGGAGGCTGCCTGGGGGCGGAAAACCTTTCCGGGGCGGCATGGGAGACGGTCATGGCTAAGACAGGAAGCGCTGCACTTACAGAGAAAGACAGAAAATTCAGAGATTTTGCACTGACAGGAAATCTGTGGAACGTGATTTTTTATGTGTGCGTTCCTCTTGCGTTCTTTCAGCTGATCAATCATCTTTTCAACATTTTGGATACCATGATGGCTTCCCATGTAAGCGCCATGGCTGTGTCTGCGGTGGCGTACCTCTCCCAGCTCCAGAGCATGATCGCCGCGGTGGGCGGCGGGCTTGCGGCGGGCAGCACGCTGAAGATCAGCGAGGCTTACGGCGCGGGAAAGTACGACATGGTGAAAAAAAGGCTGAGCACGCTGCTGGCTATCTGCGGGGGAATCGCGCTGGCGGTTCTCTGTATGATCCCTTTTTCCTCCGGTATGCTCCGGCTGTTCGGGACACCGGAGGACTTTATCGCGGTGGGCGCCAGATATTTTTCCGTGACGCTTTTCTCCACGGTGTTAAATTTTTTCAACAATGTCTATATTGCCATTGAGCGCTCCAGAGGCAATTCCAAGCGCATTCTGAAGCTGAATCTGTTTGTGATCTTCCTGAAGCTGGCGCTGACGGCGGTGTTCATCTACGGTTTGAACGGCGGCATCACCATGATCGCCGTGGCTACGGTGATCTCCCAGCTGTTTCTGTTCGTGATGGCGGTGAAGAATCTGTGCATGGGGGACAATGCGTTCACCTTTGACAAAAAGAGCATCGCGTTCCGCGGGCCGGTAGTGCTTCCCATGCTGAACCTCTCTTTCCCGGTCATTGTGGAGAAAGTGGCCTTTTCTTTCGGCAAGACGGTAGTGAACTCCATGAGCAAAAATTACGGTTCCACCACGGTGGGGGC
>CANRMK010000289.1 GCA_947631715.1 uncultured Acetatifactor sp. | reverse complement strand
TCCCTTGCCAGTGTGGCGGAATCGCAGCTCACATACACGATCCGGTCCGGCCCCATCTGCAGCATGGTGCGCAGACATACCTCATCACAGCCTTTTCTGGGCGGATCCACCACGATTACATCAGGGTGCAGCATCTCCCTGTTCTCCTTTCGATCCTTTTCCCGGCTACCTGTTTGGCCTTTTCCTGGGCTGTCCCCTAAGACCTTCCCCATGTTGACACTCAGGCCTGCTGCCCCGACGGCCTCTGTCATTTTCGCATCTCCAGCGCCTTCTATACGATTCTCTCCTGTATCGACCATTTTGGCTCCGGCGTAAAACTTCGGCAGAACCTCCTCTGCCTTTCCCACAAAAAACTCCGCATTGGCAATGCCATTCCGTTTTGCATTGTCTCTGGCATCGTCAATGGCCTGAGGCACGATCTCCACACCATAGACTTTCTTCGCTTTTTCCGCCAGGAACAGTGAAATCGTACCGATCCCGCAGTACAGATCCCACACTGTCTCCTGTCCCGTCAGCCCCGCATACTCCAGCGCCAGGCTGTAAAGCTTTTCTGTCTGATAGGGGTTCACCTGATAAAAGGACAGCGGAGAGATATGGAACTCTAACTCCCTGCCCGTCAAAGGATATCCCTCTCTGCTCATATCCCGGACATGAATGGTATCGGAAATGGCGGATTTACCCCAGATGGTATAGACTTCTTTTCCCATAATTACATTGGTCTGCTGGGAATTTAAGCTGACTGACACACTTGTCATTCCTTTGATTTCTGACAGCTTCTGCAATAATACATCCTGTTCCCGTATAAATTTATAGGAAACCAATCCTCTATTTGGATATTCCCGATTGCTTGTGTTGGTACTATTTTTGATATCTGACATATCTGTCACTATTTTGTTCAGCACAAGGCATACCATCAGTTCGCCGCTAAAAAAGCTCTTTCGGATCAAAATATGCCGCACTAAGCCCTTTCCGGTTGTTTCGTCATAGGCGCTGATCCGATATTCTTCCATATGCTTTAGAATGATTTCCAGAATCTGCCTGTTTTCTTCCGCGCCCAGAAAGCAGTCTGTATTTGCAATGATGGAGTGTGTCCGGCCCGCATAAAAGCCTGTGACGATATGTCCGTTCCGGTCTGTTCCTACAGGATACTGAGCCTTATTGCGATAGCGGAACGGATACTCTGTCCCCACAATGGGCTCCATCCTGGCATCTATGTATTCCGGGGCAAAACCTCCGATCCGGATCAAATGATTTCGGATTTTCTGCTGCTTAAATGCAATCTGTTCTTCATAGGAAAGGGCCTGCAGCTGACAGCCGCCGCATTGTCTGTGATAGGGACATTTTGGCTCCACGCGAAAAGGAGAAGGTGTGAGCACCTTCTCTAATCGCGCATAGGCATAAGTTTTTTTATTCTTAACGATCCGTGCTTCTACAATATCTCCCACCAGGGCATCTTTCACAAACAGTGTAAATCCATCCGCCCTGCCGATTCCCTCGCCATCGTTTCCCATATCTTCGATGGTGACTGTGACCAGATCATTCTTTTGAAAATCCATGATCTTCTACCGTCCTGCGATTCTATTACGCCAGTTCAGCCGCCAGCGCTTCCAGCTGTGCCTGATTTTCCGGTTTCATAGCGGAAAGCAGTGTCACTTTATTCTCCGCAAAGGTAATTTCCTTACTCTTCTCGAACATGCTCTGCATGGTCTTTGCGGCCACAGGCACCCAGGAGCCGTTTTCAATGAAAGCAATGGTGCGTTTCTGATAGCTGCGCTCCAGGAGCCGTCGAATAAAATCGTCCATAAAGGGATTGATGCCGGCGTTATAGGTGTTGGCAGCCAGAACCAGCTTCCCGTAACGGAAAGCGTCCTCCACAGCCTCCGCCATGTCCGTTCTGGCCAGGTCATGCACAGCCGTCTTTACGCCTTTCTCCTGAAGAAGCTTGTCCAGATACAGGGCCGCCTCCTTGGTGTGTCCGTAAATAGAAGCATAGGCAATGGTCACGCCTTCGCTCTCTGCTTCATAGGAAGACCAGATATTGTACAGATTCAGGTAATAACCGAGATTTTCCGTAAGGACCGGCCCATGCAGAGGGCAGATGATCTGAATGTCCAGCTCCCCGGCCTTTTTCAGTACGTTCTGCACCTGCATACCGTACTTGCCCACGATTCCGAAATAATACCGTCTTGCTTCACAGGCCCAGTCTTCGTCCACGTCCAACGCTCCGAACTTACCGAAACCGTCTGCCGAAAAGAACACCTTATCTGTGGCGTCATAAGTCATCATCACCTCCGGCCAGTGCACCATAGGCGCATATATGAAGTTCAGCTTATGCTTTCCGAGATCCAAGGTACCGCCGTTTTCCGCCACGATCTTTTTCCCGTCCAGTTCCAGGGAATAGAACTGCCGGATCATATCAAAAGCTTTCCCGGTAGCCGCCACCTTTGCCTCCGGATATTTCTCCAGAAAAGCCGGAATATTGGCGGAATGGTCTGGCTCCATATGCTGAATGATCAGATACTCCGGCTTGCGTCCCTGAAGCGCCTGCTCTACATTTTCAAGCCATTCCTTTCCAAAATGCACATCCACAGTGTCCATCACTGCCGGATGCTCATCCAGGATCACATAGGAATTGTAAGCCATGCCGTTTGGCACTGTATACTGTCCTTCGAACAGATCCACCTGATGATCGTTCACGCCTGCATATAAAATGTCTTCCGTAATTTTCATTTCTGCCACCTTGCCTTTCTGTTTTTCATGATTTTTCTATTTCATTCGTTATCTATAACACTGGCCCGCAGATTGGATTCAAACAGCCTGTTATATCCCAGCCATCCCGTTTTATCACTGTTGTTCTCCAGGATTTCCTTAAAGGTCTCAAGCTTTGCGTCCGTATCGTCAGCATAATTCAATGCCAGCGCCTCAATCAGAGCAGGTATCTTCGGGGATCCAAATTCATATTTTCCATGATGGGCCAGAACGCAGTGCTGCAGCTGTGATAAAAGCTCATGGGAAAGACCGTCTATCCC
>CANRMK010000288.1 GCA_947631715.1 uncultured Acetatifactor sp. | reverse complement strand
GGAAAGAGGCGGCAAAATGATCGTAGAGATTGATTTCAATAGCGAGGAAGCTCTGTATCTGCAGCTGTGCAACCAGATCATTATGGGGATTGCCGCTTCGCGCTTCCGGGAGGGAGACTCCCTGCCCAGTGTGCGCCAGCTGGCGGAATTGGTGGGGATCAACATGCATACGGTGAATAAGGCGTATACGCTGCTGAAGCAGGAGGGCTATGTGAAAGTGGACCGGCGCAGGGGCGCCGTGATCGCCGTGGATGCCGATAAGGCCCGGACCCTGGCACAGATGCGCAAAGAGCTTCAGGTGATCCTGGCCAAGGGCAGATGCAGGAACATCTCCAAAGAAGAGGTCTCTGCGCTGATCGATGAAATTTATGAGGACTATAAATAAGCGTCCATAAGAAGCGGATTGGAGGAAAAAATGCAGTCACAGTTTACAGACAAGGCCCAGGCGGCCCTGCACCTTGCGGAAAAATGCGCCAGAAGCCTGAAACAGGGATATGTGGGGACAGAGCATATTCTGGTGGGGCTTCTGAAAGAGCCTGCCGGGGTGGCGCACAAGGTACTGACGGACAACAGTGTGGATCTGGATCAGGTCCTTGATATGATACAGGAGCTGATCGCTTTTGAGAACGGCGTTGCGCTGCGGGAGCGGGAGGGGTATTCGCCCCGCGCCCGGAAAGTGCTGGAGGAGGCCCACAGACAGGCCGCACGGTTCGGCCAGAAAGCCACAGGAACGGAACATATCCTCATGGCTTTGATCAAGGAAGGCGAAAATGTGGCAGTGCGCCTGTTGAACACCATAGGCGCCAATGTTCAGAAGATCTATGCGGATACGCTGATCGCCATCGGTCAGGATGGGAACCTGTATAAGGAAGACCTGGGAAGAAGACCCTCGGGACGCCAGAAGGGCGGGACCCTGAGCCAGTACAGCAGGGATCTGACGGCCATGGCCAGAGAGGGGAAGCTGGACCCCGTCATCGGGAGAGAGGACGAGATCCGGAGACTGGTGCAGATCTTAAGCCGCCGCACCAAGAACAATCCCTGCCTCATCGGCGAGCCCGGCGTAGGAAAGACCGCCGTCGTGGAAGGGCTGGCGCTTCGCATTGTAGAGGGGAAAGTGCCCTTTACTGTGAAAGACAAGCGCGTGCTGACCCTGGATCTGTCCGGCATGGTGGCCGGAAGCAAATACAGGGGGGAATTTGAGGAACGCATCAAGAAAGTGATCAGGGAGGTCATTGACGACGGGAATGTGATCCTGTTCCTGGATGAGCTGCACACCATCATCGGAGCCGGCGGAGCGGAAGGCGCCATCGACGCCTCCAATATCTTAAAGCCGTCCCTGGCAAGGGGAGAGCTGCAGATGATCGGCGCTACTACCATAGCTGAATACCGGAAGTATATTGAGAGGGACGCTGCCCTGGAGCGGCGGTTCCAGCCTGTGAACGTGGAGGAGCCCAGCGAGGAGGAAGCGATCCGTATCCTGGAGGGAATCAAGGGGAAATATGAGGAGCACCATCAGGTGTCTATCACATCGGAGGCGGTGGACGCTGCGGTAAGGCTGTCCGCACGGTATATCAACGACCGGAATCTGCCGGATAAGGCAATCGACCTCATCGATGAGGCGGCGGCCAGCGCCAGGCTGCGCGCCATGGATATGCCGGATAAGCAGAAAAGCCTTATGGAGCAGATCAAAAAGATGGACCAGCAGATCGAGAGATCTATCCGCATGGAGGCCTTTACCCAGGCGGCGGAGATCAAGAAGAGCCAGGATGTGCTGGTGAAGAAATACCAGCGCATGGTAAAGCGCCTGGAGAACCAGGAATCCAGCACACGCTTTACGGTAGGGGAGAATGAGATCGCCGAGGTAGTGGCCATGTGGACCAAGATCCCGGTGCAGAAGCTGGCCCAGAAAGAGAGCGAGAGGCTCTTAAAGCTGGAGGGCATTCTGCACAGGCGGGTCATCGGGCAGGAGGAAGCGGTG
Source organism: uncultured Acetatifactor sp. (assembly GCA_947631715.1). GTDB lineage: Bacteria > Bacillota > Clostridia > Lachnospirales > Lachnospiraceae > Acetatifactor. Next base: position 1,067 of record CANRMK010000288.1, on the reverse strand, counting down.
TCCGCGGTGGCGAAAGCGATGCGGAGAGGGCGCGTGGGACTTAAGGATCCCAGGAGGCCCATCGGATCGTTCCTGTTCCTGGGACCTACCGGCGTGGGCAAGACGGAGCTTTCCAAGGCGCTGGCGGAGGCTATGTTCGGCTCCGAGGACGCCATTATCCGGGTCGATATGTCCGAGTATATGGAGGGGCACTCCGTGTCCAAGATGATCGGTTCCCCGCCCGGCTATGTGGGATTTGAAGAAGGCGGGCAGCTCAGCGAAAAGGTTCGCAGGAACCCGTACTCGGTAGTACTCTTTGACGAGATCGAGAAAGCCCACCCGGACGTGTTCAATATCCTGCTGCAGGTGCTGGATGACGGCCATATCACCGATTCCAAGGGCCGGAAAGTGAGCTTTAAGAATACGGTGCTGATCATGACTTCCAACGCGGGAGCCCAGCGGATCGTGGATCCCAAGAATCTGGGATTCTCTACAGGCAGCGATGTGAAGCGGGATTACGAAAAGATGAAATCCGGCGTTATGGAAGAGGTGAAGAAGAGCTTTAAGCCCGAATTCATCAACCGTATCGATGACATCATCGTATTCCACCAGCTGTCCGATGAGAATATGAAAGCGATCGTGAATCTGCTGGCTTCGGACTTGAACAGGCGGTGTGAGGATCAGATGGGGATCAAGCTCACGCTGACGCCCTCCCTGCGGGAACACCTTGTGGAGAAATACGCGGATAAGAAAATGGGGGCGAGACCTTTAAAGCGTGCGATCCAGTCCGTTGTGGAGGATGCCCTGGCGGAGGAGATCCTGCAGAAGAAGGTGCAGCCCGGCGACGCGGTGTCGGCGGGATTCAAGAACGGGAAAGTGACGTTTACGGTAAAGGCCTGACATTACCGGGCTGAATACGGCAAAGAGGCTGAACTGTTACGCGGACGGAAACCCCGCGGTATATGCGCTTGCAGAACCAGCCCGTAACTGATATAATTGAGAGAGCAGAAAGGGCTTGCCCCTGCGTTAGAGAACAGGAGGAAAAAACACATGGCAGTTGTAGAAGAACTGATCCGCAGCGAGGCGGA
>CANRMK010000287.1 GCA_947631715.1 uncultured Acetatifactor sp. | reverse complement strand
ACCCGGTACACAATGGTGAATTTCTCGCCGAACAAAAACTCGCACGCTTTTGTTCCGTAATGGCTCCAGCCCAGGACGGTGGAGAAAGCGAAGAGCATGACGGCGATGGCCACGAAACCTGCTCCGATCTGGCCGAAATGCATGGAGAACACTGTGGACATCATATTGGAGTTGGTCAGCTCGACGCCGTTGTAGGAAGCCTCCGCAGCGCCTGTCTCCAGGTCGATCAGGCCGGAGGACAGCACGGAAAATGCGGTGAGGGTGCAGACGATGATGGTATCTGCAAACACTTCAAAAATACCCCACATACCCTGGCGCACAGGTTCGCTGACGTTGGAGTTGGAGTGCACCATAACGGAGGAGCCCAGGCCCGCTTCGTTGGAGAACACGCCCCGTTTCATGCCCTGCTCGATGGCCAGCTTGATCCCATAGCCTACAATACCGCCCCCTGCGGCTTTCACGGCAAAAGCCCCGCGGAAGATGGCGCTGAAGACTGCCCCCGCCTGGGAGATATTGGTAAAGAAGATCACAATGCTGCCGACAATATAGATCACTACCATAAAAGGCACGATCTTCTCTGTAACGGCGGCGATACGCTTAAGGCCGCCCACGATCACCAGGCCGCCCAGGATCATGATGACGATCCCTGTCACCCATGTGGGAACATGGAACACAGATTTCATATTGCCGGAGATGGAGTTCACCTGAGTCATGTTGCCGATGCCGAAAGAGGCAAGGAAACAGAAGACAGAGAACAGGACTGCCAGCACCTGGCCGATGATCTTGCAGTGCTTTTTGCTGCCGAGACCATCTCTCAGATAGTACATGGCGCCGCCGGACCACTCACCGTGCTGATTCTTTCTGCGGTAATAGATGCCCAGCACATTTTCGGAGTAGTTGGTCATCATGCCGAAAAAGGCGATGAGCCACATCCAGAACACGGCGCCGGGACCGCCGACCATGATGGCGCCGGCCACGCCTACGATATTGCCGGTGCCCACAGTGGCCGCCAGAGCGGTGCAGAGAGACTGGAACTGGGAAATGGATCTGTCCTTTGTGTGTCCCAGAACATTCTTATCCTTGAAAATTGCGCCGATGGTCATCTTCATCCAGTGGCCGATGTGCGTGATCTGGAAGAAACAGGTCAGGCAGGTCATCAGCACGCCTACAAAGGCAAGCAGGATCAGAGCCGGCCAGCCCCAGACAATGCCGTTGACGAAATCGTTGACTTTTGTAACAGCTTCTAACATAATACGCCTCCTCTTTTACGGTGCCTTTCCTAAAAAAATGCAGATAAGGATCGTCAAAACCTCATCTGCGAAGTCACCTGAATCATTGTGTAATTAAAAAATATCGTGTATACTTTAACACAGAAATGCAAAAAAGTCAAATCCTGCGCAAAGGAGAATTTTGAAGAATTTTGAACAGGCACAGGCGCATACTATGTAAAATAACAAAAGCCGCAGGAAACGGCTTTCTCTGAAAATCGAGCGGGGAATGGATATGAGAGAAGCGTTGGTAATACTGATCCCTTTTCTGGGAACTGCATTGGGATCGGCAGCAGTGTTCTTTATGAAACGACAGATGAACCCAAGATTGGAAAAGCTGCTCTTGGGATTTGCTTCCGGTGTGATGATCGCGGCTTCCGTGTGGTCGCTATTGATCCCGGCCATAGAGATGGCGAAAGAGCAGGGGGGAAATGTGTGGCTGCCGGCGGCAGCAGGGTTTCTGCTGGGCATGGGATTTTTGCTTTTGCTGGACAGTCTGGTGCCCCATATTCATGCGGACAGCGATAAACCGGAGGGCGTAAGGACCAGGCTGCCTAAGAGCACCATGCTCATGTTGGCGGTGACGCTGCACAATCTTCCCGAGGGGATGGCAGTGGGCGTGACACTGGCAGGAGCGATGCTGCACAATACGGGGATCACACTGGCGGGAGCTCTGGCGCTGGCCGCCGGGATCGCCATACAGAATTTCCCGGAGGGAGCCATTATCTCCATGCCGCTCAGGAATGCGGGAGTCTCAAGGCCCAAAGCCTTTCTGTACGGCGTGCTCTCCGGTGTTGTGGAGCCCCTGGGAGCGCTGGCAACGCTGCTCTTAGCGGAGGTCGTGGTACCGGTGCTGCCTTATTTGCTTGCATTTGCGGCGGGAGCGATGATCTATGTGGTAGTGGAAGAGCTGATTCCGGAATCTCAGTCCGGAGAGCATTCCAATATCGGAACGGTAGGTGTGGCAGTGGGATTTGTGCTGATGATGATCCTGGATATAGCGCTGGGCTGAAAAACGACAAAGAATCCGCCGTGCAGATCCTTTTTCACTTTCAAAGAGAGGGTATGCTATTGTATGAGCAGGCTGGCGCAGCTGATATCGTTGGCCAGGTCATAGATTTTGCCGGTCTTTAAGCCCACCAGGCGGGGGCGCAGGCAGTTTTCCGGATTGTTCTCGATGACCTTTGCATTCTCGCCGTTGGACAGATGCACGATGCTGTCCACAGGATAGAGGATTACAGTGGCCAGGAAGCTTTTCATGGCGTTAAAATCCAGCTCTTCCGTCATGGCCATGATCATTTCGATGGCATCACCCTTGGCGAAAGCGCTTTTATAGGGCCGCTCCGTCACCAGCGCATCATAGATATCCGCAACGGAGATGATCTTGGCGTAAAGGTGGATCTTATCCGCGCTGTTGCCCAGCGGATACCCCTTGCCGTTGATCTTCTCATGGTGCTGAAGCACGCCGCGCATGATGGAATCGGAAAATTCATTTCTCTTTTTCAGGATTTCAAAGCCCAGGAGCGTGTGCTGCTTCATCAGAGCAAATTCCTCATCTGTCAGCCGCCCGGCCTTGTTCAGCACTTCGTTGGGGATTTTGGACTTGCCCACATCATGGAGCAGCCCGGAAATCCCAAGGTCATGGATCTCTTTCTGGCTGAGGCCGTACTGCCTGCCGATGATCATGGCCATGGTGGCCACATCTACGCTGTGCTTGAAAGTATATTCATCGCTGACTTTCAGCATGCCGATATCGATGGCGACGGCGTCATTGTCAAAGATGGT
>CANRMK010000286.1 GCA_947631715.1 uncultured Acetatifactor sp. | reverse complement strand
AGCATGGATAAGACAAAAAAACGTGTTCTGATTATTGTGTCGGTGATCGTCCTGGTGGCTGCAGCGTGCGGAATCTTCGCCTATTCCCGCTATTCCCGTCTTCACTCAAAGGACATGAGATTTTCTTTTGACAGCGGCGCTTATCTGAGGGGGAAAGAAGTGCATCGAGAGGGAGGGGAGACGAAGTATATCCTGATCCTGCGCCAGAAGTATTTAGATCAAGAGTATGTCATCAGGGTTGGAATCGAGGGGGATCTTGACCGTCAGGAATGGCTGTATGATGTTCTGGCGACCGGTAAGGAGTACCGCTCTATCACTTACACCATGGAACTGCCAGAGAGCCTCGTGGAAGAACTCGGGTTTGAGAACGGCCTGAATCTTGACGTTCTCTATCAGCATCCGGAAATTATAGAGGAATATTTAAAAGTATGGAGTGTAACAGCTGAATAACGAAAACTTCTGCGGATACTACGCTGTAAACCTCTCTGGCGGCCTGTAAAAAACTTCAGAGCTGCCGAGGGAGAGTCGAGAAAGGAGAGGGACAGCATGGATAAGACAAAAAAACGTGTTCTGATTATTGTGTCGGTGATCGTCCTGGCGGTTGCAGTGTGCGGAATCTTTGCCTATTCCCGCTATTCCCGTTATGCTTTCCTCCACTCAGACATGAGATTTTATTTTTCCAGTGGCATGGATTATCTGGAAAGGAAAGAAGTGTATCAAGAGGAAGGGGAGACGAAGTATGTCCTGATCCTGCTCCAAAAGGGTTTTGATGAAGAAGAGCATGTCTCCAAAGATTATGTTCTCAGGGTTGGGTTCGAGGAGGATATCGATATCGAGATTCAGAAACTGCTGTATGATGCTCTGCTGACCGGTGAGGCGTACCGCTCTATATCTTACGAAATGACGCTGCCAGGGAGCCTCGTGGACGAACTTGGGTTTAGGGGCGGCCTGAATTTTCCCGTCCTTTATCAACATCCTGAAATTATAGAGGAATATCTGAAAGTAAGGAGCATAACAGCTTACTAGCAAAAGAGTGAAAAAGCGCAGAGGCGGTATCTCGGGAAAGGGAGTCTGACAGGCTCCCTTTTTTGAGAGAGCAGGCGTTAAAAAAGTTTAAGCGATGGAACGGTTAATCCTAACTGGTCGTTAGGTATCTGACCACCACAACTTTATTGAGGAGGAGAAGAGGATGACTGTAGAGGAAATGCTGGGAAAGGTAGACCACACGCAGCTGAAGGCCTTTGCCACCTGGGAGGACATCAGAAAGCTCTGCCAGGAGGCGATCCGGTTCCACACGGCCAGTGTCTGTGTGCCGCCGGCTTACGTAAAGAGGATCCATGACACTTACGGGGAGAAGATCAATATCTGTACGGTGGTGGGCTTCCCTCTGGGCTACAGCGTCACGGAGGCAAAGCTGGCGGAGGTGAGACAGGCGCTTGCAGACGGCTGCAATGAGATCGATATGGTGGTGAACATCAGCGATGTAAAGAACGGTCTGTACGAAAAGGTGGAGGAGGAGATCCGCACTCTGAAGAGAGCATGCGGGGAGCATATCCTGAAAGTGATCGTGGAAGCCTGCTATCTCACCGAGGAGGAGAAGATCGCCATGTGCAGGGCTGTGACAGACGCAGGGGCGGATTACATCAAGACCTCCACCGGCTTTGGGACGGGGGGAGCCACCAGGGAGGATGTGGAGCTGTTCAAAAAGTACATCGGGCCGGGCGTTAAGATCAAGGCGGCGGGCGGCGTGTCCACCCTGGAGGACCTTGAGATGTTCCTTGAATTGGGCTGCGACCGCATCGGCACCTCGCGGGCAGTGGGCCTCTGTCAGGGACAGGATACGGGCGGATATTAAACGGGAAAGGCATGGAAATCAGGATGGGAAACAGGATGGAAAACAAAGTGATCTTGGAGCGGCTTGCCGCTCTGCGGGAAAAAATGCGCCGGCTGGACATCGACTATTATATGATCCCCACGCAGGATTACCATAATTCTGAATATGTGAGCGATTATTTCAAGGTAAGGGAGTATTTCTGCGGATTTACGGGATCCGCGGGGACTCTCCTCGTATGGCAGGAGGGCGCCGGACTTTGGACAGACGGCCGTTATTTTATCCAGGCGCAGAAAGAGCTGGAGGGGACGGCGGTAGAATTGTTCCGAATGCTGGATGAGGGCGTACCCACCATAGAGGAATTCCTGAAGCAAAATATGGGAGAGGGGCAGACCCTGGGCTTTGACGGGCGGGTCGTAAGCGCCAGGGAGGGGAAGAAATATGAAGAAGCTCTGGCGGACAAGAACGTGAGGATCGTCTATACCGGGGACCCGGCGGAGGGGATCTGGAGGGACCGCCCGGCTTTCCCGGCGGGAAAGGTCACTGTACTGGAGGAGTCGCTGGCGGGCGAGAGTGTGGAGAAAAAGCTGGAGCGTACCTTTGCGCAGGTGGAAAAGGCGGGGGCAGACAGTTTCCTGCTCACAAAGCTGGACGATCTGATGTGGCTGTTCAATATCAGAGGCTGCGATGTGGAATGCAATCCGGTGGCGATGTCGTACGGCTTTCTGGAGAAGGGCAGGGCGGTTCTGTTTCTCCAGAAATGCGCTCTGGACGAAACGGCGGAAAAATTCCTCGCGGACAGAAATGTAGAAGTGGAGGAATACAGGGATATCGTGCCTTATTTAGAGAAGCTGCCGGAGGGCGGGAAGACCCTGGTGGATACGAGCTGCTGCAGCTATACTCTCTATAAGGCGCTTTCGGGGAAGCGGGAGCCTGTGGAGAAAAAGAATCCCACAGAGCTTTTGAAAGCGGTGAAAAATCCGGTGGAACTGGCTCATATGGAAGAAATTTTCCTGAAGGACAGCGTGGCGGTGACGAAATTTATCTACTGGCTTAAGACCAATATAGGCAAAAGCGGGGAGAGCCATACTCCGGCCCAGGAAATCACGGAGATCACGGCGGCGGAGCATCTGGAACAGCTGCGCAGGGAGATTCCGGAGTTTTTAGGTCTGTCTTTCCCTACCATAGCGGGTTATAAGGCCAATGCGGCCATGATGCACTATGAGGCTGC
>CANRMK010000285.1 GCA_947631715.1 uncultured Acetatifactor sp. | reverse complement strand
TTTCAAGTGGAAGTTGGGGAAAGACTAATTTCCACTTGCACCCCCTAGAAGTGGAAGTTAACTTTTCACTTCACCAACCGACAGAAAGAAACGGGAAGTAACATTTAAACCTTGCATTTTTGTGACAGTATGGTATAATGGCTTTGTTTGGAAATGGAAGCATAGCTCAGCCGGGATGAGCGTTCGCCTCACACGCGAAAGGTCAGGGGTTCGAGCCCCCTTGCTTCCATTTTTCTTTTTGAATTATTTGAACCAAAATCTGAAATTCATTATGACAGCAGATTTTTGTGAGCAGGTCAACGGCTATATCCGAAGTTTCTGCTATTTTATGAGTATAAAATGCGGAGGTATGGACATGCTGTTTAATTCGTACATCTTTATCTTTGTTTTCCTACCCGTTGCCGTGGCAGGGTATTTTCTCCTGAATCACATGAGATGTTACCGGGGAGCAAAACTATTCCTCACAGCTATGTCTCTTTGGTTTTATGCCTATTTCCAGATTTCCTATCTCTGGATCCTTCTGTGTAGTGTTGCCCTGAATTATATCTGTCATCTGCTGTTGGTCCGCAGATTTCATGTCAAGCTGACGGCAGTGCTGGGCATCCTGCTTAATTTGGGAATTCTGTTCTATTTCAAATATTTTGATTTTGTTCTGGAAAATCTGAACGCTCTTTTTCACACGGGTTTTACTTTGACAGGTGTGCTTCTGCCTCTGGGAATCAGTTTTTTTACCTTTCAGCAGATCGCTTTTCTGGCGGATACTGCAAAGGGGACGGTGAAGAGACAAGAACTGATCGACTATGCTCTGTTCGTCACATTTTTCCCTCAACTGATCGCAGGCCCTATTGTCAGTCATGAGGAGATGCTGCCTCAGTTTGAAGATTTGTCCCAAAAGCGGCCTGTGGCGAAAAATATTTATTGGGGATTGAGGATCTTTGTGCTGGGCCTTGCAAAAAAGGTATTGTTGGCGGACACTTTCAGCGGGGCTGTGAACTGGGGATTTCAGAATTACATGATTCTGGACGGACTGAACACTTTTTTTGTGGCATTGTTCTATACCCTGCAGCTGTACTTTGACTTCAGCGGTTACTGCGATATGGCCAGAGGCATAGGATATCTTTTTAATATTCGGATTCCTGTGAACTTTCTCTCTCCCTACAAAGCGGCGAATATTATGGAGTTCTGGGAGCGGTGGCACATAACGTTGACCCGCTTTTTTACCAGATATGTATATATACCGCTGGGAGGAAGCCGGAAGGGAATTTTTCGCACCTGCCTCAATGTGATGATTGTTTTTTGCATCAGCGGCATCTGGCACGGCGCCGGCTGGACATTTCTTGTCTGGGGACTGCTCCATGGGTGTCTGTCCGTGGCCACAAGGCTGTGGCAGGGTATGAGACAGGACCGCTGTAGGCGCATGGACGGACAGAATGTCAGCGGAATGCCTGCGGGGAAGAGTATAGCCCGGTCATTAGGGAGGATTTTCTGTGTATTTCTTATGTTCCTCTTTCTGATATGCAGCTGGCTTTTTTTCAGGGCGGACACGCTTGCCCAGGCCGGATATATGTTAAAAAATATGCTGTCCTTTAGCGGAACGCACATATATTGGGAGCTTGCGGGATATTTTCAACTGCCGGAGTTTTGGTATCCATTGAAACTGTTCCACCTGGATACACTCCCCTTTGCGGACTATTACTGTATGGCGGGATTCATTGTTGTCGCGCTGATCCTGATTTTCTGCTGTCACAACCTGTATGAAAGTGAAACAAGGAGCAGACCGGGAATATTCAGTACCTGTTGCCTGGCAGTGCTGTCCGTATGGTGCGTGCTCTCGCTGTCTCAGGTCAGCACTTTCCTGTACTTTAATTTTTAGCTATTCTATAAAAGGAGCGCAGAGGTACCATGAACGTGAAATATAAAAGATATATACGTTTCTTTCTTATATCGTTCTTTTTGCTGATTTTGACAGTGGCGCTGACAGTGGGGGTGATTGACCCGTTCTTTCATTACCATGCTCCGATCGGGGGAGTGAATTATATCATCGATGACCAGATCCATCAAAATCCCGGAATTGCCCAAAATTTCAAGTACGACAGTGTCATACTGGGGTCCTCCATGACTGCGAACTTTGACACAGATCTTTTTGCCCGGACCATGGGCTTAAATACCGTAAAGCTTTCTTATAATGCTGCTTACCCTAAAGATATTGACAATATTATGCAGCTGGTGAATGACAGCCCCAATCAGATCAAGCAGGTGTTTCTTGGTATCGATGTCAACACCTACAGGGCAGCGCCCGGAATCACCGCATACTCGATTCCTGAATATTTGTATGATGATTCTATGCTGAATGACGTCTCCTATCTGCTGAATAAGGATGTATTGCTCGATTATATTATTTTGCCTCAGGTCAAGCAGGAGAGCACACCATTGAACGAAATCTATTGTTTCTGGCGCAATCTACCGTGCGGGAAAGAGTATGTGGCGATATATTACGATCGTCCGGAAGAGTTTAACGACATGCTTCCCGCGGACACTTACCGGGACAATATCGATGAAAATATGCGAACTTATATCCTGCCTTATATCGAATCTATGCCGGATACACAATTTACAGTCTTTTTCCCGCCCTACAGTATTCTTTACTGGTATACACAGTATGCGGAGGGCAATCTTGAGGCTGAGCTGGAGGGGGAGAGACAGATCATGGAGCAGCTGTTTGCCTTCCCAAACGTGCGGGTATATTATTTTCAGAACGATTATGATTTTATAACGGATCTGAACAATTACAGCGATTATACGCATTATACACATGAGATGAATGACCAGATGACGCTTTGGTTTGCCGAGGACGATTGTCCCTATGAGGTGAGCGCGGAAAACTATGAAGAAGTCCTGAGCGCCATGGAGGAGTGGCTCGGAGGATGTGACTATGAAAAATATCTGCCTTATTAAAAAATTCTATTGACATTTCCGGATGAATCGGATAGAATATATTTTGTTCGCAGGAATGGCGGAATTGGCAGACGCGCACGGTTCAGGTCCGTGTGGTGGCAACACCATGAGAGTTCAA
>CANRMK010000284.1 GCA_947631715.1 uncultured Acetatifactor sp. | reverse complement strand
AAAAAAAGAGATTTTCAGGATGGCGGAGCAATACTATGACGGAAAAAGAAAAAATGCAAAAAGGCGAATGGCACGATGCCAATTTTGATGAAACACTGCTTAAGGAGCGCGAAAATGCTGAATCGCTCTGCTATGATTTTAACATGGCCAGACCGGGGAGCAAGGAGCAGCTTCTTGCTCTGAGCAAGATACTGGGGGCTGATCTTCCAAAGGGGCTTACGGTGCTCGCCCCCGTCTATTTTGATTACGGGGTGTACACCCATTTTGGCGAAGGCGTTTTCGTCAATCATGGCTGCTATTTTATGGATGGGGGAACGGTCCACATTGGAAAAAATGTTTTCATCGGCCCGTTCTGCGGCTTCTACACCGCAAGCCACCCCTTAAATTACTTAGACCGGAACAAAGGGCTGGAGAGGGCCCTGCCGATCCGCATAGGCGATAACTGCTGGTTTGGCGCAAATGTGTCCGTTCTGCAGGGCGTGACCATCGGAAGCGGCTGTGTGATCGCCGCCGGAAGCGTGGTCACCAGTGACCTGCCGGAAAACTGCATGGCGGCCGGCGTTCCTGCTGCTGTGAAAAAATACATTTCATAAAAAACATTTCCTGTTTTCGGATTAATATAAATCAATAACTTATATTTGAACAATCTCTTTTTCTATGGTATCATAAATTCCGTACAGCATAAAAATTCACAGCATATCAATCATAGAAAGGAAGATTTCTGCATATGGGAATGACAATGACTCAGAAAATCCTTGCCGCAGCCGCCGGACTAAAGGAGGTGCAGGCGGGACAGCTCATTGAGGCTGACCTGGATCTGGTGCTGGGAAATGATATTACCAGCCCTGTTGCCATCAAGGAGATGGATAAATTTACCGCAAAGGGCGTCTTTGACAAGGACAAGATCGCTCTGGTGCCGGATCACTTTGTGCCCAATAAGGACATTAAATCTGCGGAGCACTGCAAATGCGTCCGTGAATTTGCAAGGAAAAACCAGATCACCAATTACTTTGAAGTGGGAGAGATGGGCATCGAGCACGCGCTGCTGCCGGAGAAAGGCCTTACGGTGGCGGGAGACGTGATCATCGGCGCAGACTCCCACACCTGTACATATGGCGCTCTGGGCGCGTTTTCCACCGGGGTGGGCAGCACGGATATGGCGGCGGGCATGGCCACCGGAAAGGCATGGTTCAAGGTGCCCTCGGCGATCAGGTTCAACCTGACCGGAAAGCCTGCAAAATGGGTGAGCGGCAAGGATGTGATCCTGCATATCATCGGCATGATCGGCGTGGACGGGGCGCTCTATAAGTCCATGGAGTTCGTGGGGGACGGCATTGCGAACCTCTCTATGGATGACCGCTTCACCATCGCTAACATGGCGATCGAGGCCGGCGGAAAGAACGGTATCTTCCCTGTGGATGAGAAAGCGGAGCAGTATATGAAAGAACATTCTGCCAGAAGCTATAAAATTTACGAGGCGGATCCGGATGCGGTCTATGATGCAGAGTACACCATTGACTTAAGTGCTCTTCGCCCCACCGTTTCATTCCCACATCTGCCCGAGAACGCCCATACCCTGGACGAGATCCACTCCATGGATCCCATCGCTATCGATCAGGCGGTCATCGGTTCCTGCACCAACGGAAGACTGGAGGATCTGCGCACCGCTGCGGAGGTCTTAAGGGGCCGCCATGTGGCAAAGGGAATGCGCTGCATTGTGATCCCGGCCACTCAGGCCATCTACATGCAGGCGATGGAAGAGGGGCTTCTGAAGACCTTTTTGGAAGCCGGCGCCGTTGTGAGCACTCCTACCTGCGGTCCGTGCCTGGGCGGCTATATGGGTATCCTTGCGGAGGGAGAGCGCTGCGTCTCCACCACGAACCGCAACTTTGTAGGCCGCATGGGACACATCACTTCGGAAATCTATCTGGCAAGCCCCGCAGTTGCGGCGGCCAGCGCCGTTGCAGGCGTGATCTGCGGACCGGAAGACTTGAATTGATAAAAACATCAGTCAGGATCTCGACCGTCAAAACATACGTAACCCCGGCTTAATGAGATGCCGAATCATGGTATCGACAGATAATAATCTGACAAGAAAGGCATGGTACATATCACATGAACGCAAAAGGAACAGTTTTCAAATACGGCGACAATGTTGACACCGACGTCATTATTCCCGCCAGATACTTAAACTCCTCCGACCCTGCGGAACTTGCCACCCACTGCATGGAGGATATCGATAAGGACTTTATCAAGAACGTAAAAAAGGGAGACATCATTGTAGCGGAGAAAAATTTCGGCTGCGGATCCTCCAGAGAACACGCTCCCATCGCCATTAAGGCGGCCGGCGTCAGCTGTGTGATCGCCGAGACATTTGCCCGCATCTTTTACCGAAACGCTATCAATATCGGCCTTCCCATCATCGAGTGCCCGCAGGCCAGCAAGGGCATTGAAGCGGGAGATCAGGTGGAAGTAAATTTTGACACTGGTGTCATTACCAATGTGACCAAGGGTACCAGCTTCCAGGGGCAGGCATTTCCGGAATTTATGCAGAAGATCATTGCCTCCGGGGGACTGATCAATTACATCAACAATAAGTAAAAGCAGCCGCAGAAAAGCACTCCGCCTGAAACCGGAGTGCTTCAAATTCTCATGGAAACTCTCATGGAAACTGCAGCGGAGCATTCAGCGGGGATATGAACTGGTGAGACGCTCGCTTGAAGAAGGGAGAAAGGAAATGCAGGAACAGACAGAAGAAAATAACGGGCAGAATGGAAATTCCGGACAGAATGGAAATTCCGGTTCGAAAAAGTATGAGATCGATATGTGCAATGGGCCCCTGTTGGGCAAGATCATGATCTTTTATGTGCCGCTCATGCTTTCCGGCATTTTGCAGCTGCTCTTTAACGCGGCGGATATCGTGGTGGTAGGGCGGTTTGCCGGAAATGAATCCCTGGCGGCTGTGGGCGCCACCAGCTCTCTGACCAATTTGATCGTCAATCTGTTCATCGGTCTGTCCGTAGGCGCAAATGTGCTCGTGGCACGGTATTACGGCGCAGGGCAGAGAGAGGAGCTCAAAAGCATGGTGCAGACTGCAGT
>CANRMK010000283.1 GCA_947631715.1 uncultured Acetatifactor sp. | reverse complement strand
GACACAAAGGCTCCCTGAATGCGGGCGGGCTTTGTATACCCCTGGGGATAAAAGAGCATGTCGCCCTTTCCCAGAAGCTTTTCTGCGCCGTTCATGTCTAAGATCGTCCTGGAATCCACACCGCTGGACACGGAGAAAGCCACACGGCTTGGCATATTGGCCTTGATCAGGCCAGTGATCACATCCACGCTGGGCCGCTGAGTGGCGATGATCAGGTGGATCCCCGCCGCTCTGGCTAACTGGGCCAGACGGCAGATGGACTCCTCCACCTCGCCGGGACATACCATCATCAGGTCCGCCAGCTCGTCTACAATAATGACGATCTGAGGCATCTTGGCGGGGGCATTCTCCTCCCCGCTCTCGTTCATGGCTTCCACCTTTTTATTGTAGCCTTTCAGATCTCTCACATTGAAATCGGCAAATTTCCGATAGCGGTCCTCCATCTCGGAAACGCCCCAGTGAAGAGCCGCTGATGCTTTCTTGGGATCTGTCACCACCGGGATCAGCAGATGGGGAATCCCGTTATAAACACTGAGCTCCACCACCTTGGGATCCACCATGATCAGCTTCACATCGTCCGGGTGGGCCTTGTATAGAATACTCATGATCAGCGTGTTGATGCAGACGGACTTGCCGGAGCCGGTAGCGCCCGCAATCAGCATATGGGGCATCTTTGCAATATCCGCCACCACCACCTTGCCGGCGATATCCTTACCCACCGCAAAGGCGATATTGGAGGGGAAGTCCTTAAACTCCCTGCTTTCCAGCAGATCCCGCAATGCCACCGGCATGTTCTCCTTGTTCGGCACTTCTATGCCGATGGCGGCCTTGCCGGGAATCGGCGCCTCGATCCGGATATCTGTAGCCGCAAGGTTCAGCTTGATATCGTCCGCCAGGCCCACGATCTTAGAGACTTTCACGCCCTGCTCCGGCTGCAGCTCATATCTGGTCACGCTGGGACCCTGGCTGATGTCCGTGATGGTAACTTTCACGCCGAAAGTTCCCAGGGTCTGCTGAAGCCGCATGGCAGTCTCCTTAAGCTCGACCGCAGAATCCCCCGCCGCCGTCACGCCTTTCTGCAGTCTGGACAGGGGCGGAAACATATATTTCTTCGGCACTTTGGATTCCGACTGCTGGATCTCTCTCTGCACTTCCGGCTTCGGCGCGGACACCTGGGGCCTGTCCGATTCCCTGCCGGATACACGCTCGGAAAGCCTTGCCTCAGGCGTGCCGGAGGGCTCCGATGGTTCCTCATAACCCTCTTTATGTATCCGTATGGACCGGCCTGGCGCCTCTTCCGCCGGCTGCCTCTGTCTGTCGTATCCGGCCTGCCCCCCGTAGAGATCCGGCTCCTCTCCGGGAGCTTCCTCCCGGATCGTTTCCTCCTGGTATTCCTCCGGGGCCTCGTCCAGATTTACCTGGTGCATGCTGCGGATCCTGACCTTTTCAAAGTCGAAAGCCGGCGCCTTTTCGCTCTCCCCGGTTCCGGCCTGTTCCCCGGTCTCTCCGTCCTCCGAGAACATGATCTCATGAACATCGTCCCTGCGGGCATTTTCGTCCGGTTTCGCCAGCGAGGTATCCAGCATGACGCCGGAGACCTTTTTATCCATCCGCAGGATCCTGTCGTTTTCCTTTTCCTCCGCCTTGCGCCTGCGCTCCTCTTCCCGGCGGGCACGGGTCTCCTCCTGTTCCTGCCTGCGGTTCTGGGCGTTCTCCCGGCGCCTTTTGGCGTCTTCCCTGGACAGCTCGCGCACACGGCTCCCGCCGCTCTTTACTCCGGCCAGAAGCGACCTCTCCGTAAGCAGGATCAGGCTTACCGCCGAGCACAAAAGGATTACCAGGACCGCTCCCATCGTGCCAAGATAATGCTTCAGGAAATAGCAGATGCTGCCCGCAAGGATACCGCCGCCGGAGCGGGTGTCCCTGCATCCTGTAAACAGGACAGACGCCTGGTATCCCGCTGACATAAGGTCCGTATTCTTTGCGATCAGTTCACACACTGCCCCCGCCATCAGATACAGTACAATGCCGGAGATCAGCTTTCGCAGCGCAGTGGGGTTCCCCACATTGGCAAACCAGAACGACGCCGCCAAAAAGATCAATACAGGCACCACATAGGCCGTCAGCCCGAAGACGCCGAACATAAAACCGCTCACCGCATCTCCCGCCGGCCCGATGATCCCGAAATTGCACAAAAACAAAAGCAGCATGGCCAGAAACAACACGATCAGGCCAATTTCATGGAACAGGGCGCTGTCCCGTTCAAGCTGCTGCGGATCTTCTATCCTCTTACGGCTCTCGATCTGCCGGGAGCCTGTGCTTTTCTTCCCGGAATTGGAAGAAGACGCCTTTCTTCCGCTGGAAGCTGCCATTTCCTCTACCTCGCTTATCTCAATATCCAAATAAGTATACCATTTTTCTTTCCACTTGTCACCAACAAGTTCATTTTAGGCTCTTTCCGGGTGACAGTTCAGCCTTTCTCCTGCAAGTCGATCATCTCATGCAGCTTCGCAATGGCCCTGTCGATTCCGCCCACCTCGTCTATAATACCGTATTTTACGGCATCCTCTCCCACCAGGATAGTTCCTACATCCTTTGTCAGCATTCCCGTCTCTGTCATAAGCTGCTCAAACAGCTGTCTGCTGATACCGCAGTGGCCGCACACAAATCCTGTGATCCTGTCCTGGATCAGCTTAAAATATTCAAAGGTCTGGGGCACGCCGATTACCATCCCGCTCATCCGCACGGGGTGGATCACCATGGTTCCCGTACTGACGATAAAGGAATAATCCGTGCTCACAGCGATGGGGACTCCTATGGAATGGCTGCCCCCAAGCACCAGCGACACCGTGGGCTTGCTGAGTGAGGCGATCATCTCCGCAATGGCAAGGCCCGCTTCCACATCGCCGCCCATGGTATTTAAAAGCACCAGCACGCCCCGGATATTTTTGCTGTCCTCAATGGCCGCGAGGCTGGGCAGAATGTGTTCGTATTTTGTTGTCTTGGAATTGTTGGAGAGATTCTCATGACCCTCGATCTCGCCGATTATGGAGAGCAGATGGATACTGTCCATCCGGTCATTTTCATCTAATGTGGCCTGGCCGGTCTGTTCGATCCGCTGATCCCGGTGCTCTTCCTTTTCTATCTCT
>CANRMK010000282.1 GCA_947631715.1 uncultured Acetatifactor sp. | reverse complement strand
AGCAGCCTGCCTGTGAGATATTCCGCGGAAAAGATCAGGCTCATATAGGTAAGCCCTCTGAACAGGGCGGAGCGTCTGCGCAGCAGGCGGGTCATGGGCGTCATAGCGGCGGCGCAGCCATAGATGGGGAACATCCAAAGGGAGGTATTTCCCCTTAAAGTCATGTCCCGGCGGCGCAGGGAGCCCATGGCGGTAAAAAGGATCTCGAGGCACCAGCCGGTGAGACCGCATTTCATAAAATCCTTACAAAAACAAAACAGATGTTTTTTCATATTGACCTCGCTTTTTGTGAGTGCTGCCGCGGCGGAAAATATTCTGCCTCTGCCAGTATATCCTCTGCCAGTATTTCCAAAAACGGGAGAAATATGAGCCTGGTGTACGAAGACAGACAAAAGAAGAGAGCGCGGAGAAAGAGAAAAGGGGAGACGCAGGATGAATGAGCGGGAAGTCATGGAATATATAGAACAAGCCGGGCGTTATGGAATTGTGCCGGGATTGGATAACATCCGTGAGCTTTGCAGGCGTCTGGGGGATCCCCAGAAAGAACTGGTCTTTGTCCATATAGCCGGGACGAACGGAAAGGGGTCGCTGTCGGCGTATCTGTCATCAGTATTAAAAAACGCAGGTTATCGGGTCGGAAAATATGTATCGCCTGTAATCTATCAATTTCGGGAGATGATTCAGGTAAACGACAGAATGATTACGAAAAAAGCGCTCTGCCAGGAAATGGAGGAAATAAAGAACACGTGTGATGAAATGACTGCGGCCGGCTTGCCGCACCCTACGCCGTTTGAGATGGAGACGGCTCTGGGCTTTCTGTATTTCAAAGAGAAAAAGTGCAGTGTTGTAGTGCTTGAGACAGGTATGGGCGGGCTGCTGGACGCCACTAATATTGTGGAGAATACGGCTGTGGCTGTGCTGACATCCATCAGCATGGACCATATGGCTTTTCTGGGAAACAGTCTGGGGGAGATCGCCGCACAAAAAGCAGGTGTGATGAAACCGGGCTGCAGGGCTGTCAGCGCAGCGCAGGCGCCGGAGGTCGTGGAAGCGCTGCAGTCTGCGGCGGACGAAAGAGGCTGTCCGCTTACGGCCGTGAGATCGGATGAGATCACTGCCATAAAATACGGACTGGAGAGGCAGCGGTTCAATTACGGATGTTATAAAAACCTTGAGATCTCTCTGGCAGGCAGATTCCAGGTCGAAAATGCGGCTCTGGCGGTGGAAGCGGTGGAGGCCTTAAGGGAAAAGGGATTCTGTATATCGGAGGCAGCTCTTAGAAACGGGCTGAAGGAGGCCAGATGGCCGGGCCGGTTCACTGTGATCTGCAGGAAGCCCTTGTTTATTGTAGACGGGGCGCACAATGAAGATGCTGCAAAAAGACTTGCGGAATCCATAGAATTTTATTTTACAAACAAAGAAATTATCTTTATAATGGGAGTGTTAAAGGACAAAGAGTATGAGAAGATCATCGGTCTGACCTGCTCCTTTGCGAAGCACATTATCACGGTGACGCCGCCGGATCATCGAAGAGCTCTGCCGGCCTATGAGCTGGCACAGGCGGCTGCAAAGGTCCATGGGAGCGTGACGGCGGCGGACAGCCTGGAGGAGGCTGTGGAAATGAGCGGCCTGCTGGCAGGCAGGGACGGCGTGATCGTGGCTTTCGGCTCCCTGTCTTTTCTCGGCAGACTGACGGAGGCGGCAGGATCGGCGTTCGGAGGGACAGTCGGGAGACCGGTGAAAAAATAGATCGAAAAGGTACCGTGCCGGAAACGGCGGAGTGAGTGGAAGTTTGAAAGTGAACTTTCAAATATTGATTGGTATGTATTGATTGATATGCGTGCTAAAGCATGCAAGGGGTATAAATATGATAGATGAAAATAAGATCAGAGAGGCGGCCCGGCTGATGCTGGAGGGCATTGGGGAGGACCCTGACAGGGAGGGGCTTAGGGAGACGCCCGACCGGATCGCCAGAATGTACAGCGAAATCTTTTCAGGGATGGATGCGGACGGAAGTGCAGAACTTTCCAAGGTCTTTTCTGTGGACAGCAGCGAGATCGTTCTGGAAAGGGATATTCCCTTTTATTCTATGTGTGAGCATCATATGCTTCCCTTTTACGGCAGAGCGCATGTGGCCTATGTGCCGGACGGAAAAGTGGTGGGGCTGAGCAAGCTGGCCAGAACGGTGGAAATCTATGCCAGGAGGCTGCAGATCCAGGAGCGCATGACAGGCCAGATCGCGGATGCCGTGATGGAGCACCTTGCGCCAAAGGGCGTGATGGTGATGGTGGAGGCGGAGCACATGTGCATGACCATGCGCGGTGTGAAGAAGCCGGGCAGCACAACGGTAAGCCTTGCAGTCAGAGGAGTGTTTGAGGAGGATATGCGTCTGCAGGAGCGCTTTTACAGTATGCTGCGGGGCATGCGCTGAACATGGCCGTGACAGGAGATGGGGACATGGATAGGATCGACAGGATACTGGAAGATCCTGTGTTTCAGGATCATCTGGAAAAGAACGCAGAGGCTGAGGCGGACAGAATCTTCTGCCGTCACGATATGGCGCATTTTCTGGATGTGGCCAGGATAGGCGTCATTATCGCATGGGAGGAAAGGCTGGATATAGACAGGGAACTGATCTACGGAGCGGCGCTGCTTCATGACATTGGAAAGCATCTGCAGTATGAAAAGGGGATCCCGCATCAGAAGGCCAGCGCCGGGATCGCGCCGGAGATCCTGTCTGCATGTGGGTTCAAAGGAAAAGAAACATCTGTTATTGTTGATGCGATCCTGGGACACAGGGACTGTGCTTCGGCCGGAGAAAGAAATCTGCGCGGAGTGCTGTACCGTGCGGATAAGGCCAGCAGGCCCTGCTTTTCCTGCCCTGCCAGCAGCCAGTGCAGCTGGAGCGATGACAAGAAAAATAACAGGATACGATATTGATATTTTGGATATTGATACTTTTGGATTATTGATACTTTTGGCATCATGGGATATGATGGATATGACACTCCGCGGGTTCAATGAGCGGGCAGGGATTGACAAAAGCTTTGGGAAGGGACTGTCTCAGAGGGCAGAAGTTTGAAAGTAAATTTTCAAATTTTGATTGGTATGCGTGCTGAAGCACGCTAGGGGCAGAAAGATGAAGATAGGCAGCAGGGACTTTTTGACATCCGGGCATACTT
>CANRMK010000281.1 GCA_947631715.1 uncultured Acetatifactor sp. | reverse complement strand
TGAATGCTTTCTGCCTGCGCCATAAAAAGATATCATACTCCATGGGCCATACAACACTGACTATATTTTCCTATCTGACTCTGGCAAGGTATGCTTTCCCGTTTACAGTGCAAACGTCCCAAAGCGTTTGCATATTATTTCCTGTGCCGGAATTTCTTGCAAGTTTTTGGCATACCCTCACTTATCCGGGCGGTATGCCTTTGTCTTTAGGAACTGTTCTGTGTCTTATCTGGGCCGGCGGCTTTTTGTGCCTGATGCACAAGCGCATCAAAGAATTTCTGATCATCCGCAGGCACCTGGAACAATACGGTATCGATGCCACCGCATGGGAGCCTTATGCCGGAATCCTGCGTACGGCGTGCGCGGCCTGCGGCTGCCGGGCAGATTCTTCCATCCGGGTATTCATTACAGGCGGCATCACGGTTCCCTGTATCTGCGGAATGCGGCGCCCCCTGATCCTCATTCCTGACAAAATGCACCTGTCAGAAGAAGACCTTTACTGCGTCTTCTGCCATGAACTCTCCCATCACAGCCGCCGGGATATTCTGCGCAAATACACTATGGGCATTCTCTCTGCCGTATATTGGTGGAATCCCCTGATCTACACGCTGCAAAAACAGATGAATCTGTTATCGGAAATCCGGGCAGACTCCAATCTGACCGAAACAGGGATCGTTCCAGTAAGTACGTATATGCGCGCCCTTATCCATATTGCCGAGGAAGCCGCACAGCTGCAGGATTCCTGTGCGATCATCAGTTCTTTGGACACTTTCTTTGCCCATTACGTGACCGGCAAAAGTTCAGGCAATATAGTGTTCCGCTTTGAATGGATGCAGCACAGATCTTCCGCCCGCAGATACTGCGCTGTCAAACTTCTGATGACTGTATTGGTCGTTATTTTTCTGGCCGTTTCTTACATGATTGAGCTTGCGCCGGCATTTTGAGCTGGGAAACGGATCTGCAAAGATTATTTTGTTGACAATCTTCTGAATGCTGATATAACATTTTATAGAAGCATATTTCAAGAAATTCCAAGAAAAATCGTGAAAAAATGTAAGGAACAGGGAAGAAATCAGCGATGTCAGAGCAGCAGACAAATAAGCAGGATAAATTACATTTCCTTTTGGATGAGAACGGGTTTCGGCTGGACATGCCGGAAGCCGGATACGGAGAAGAAGTCCTTGGCTGGAAGAATCGTTTTGAAAAGGATCGCTGGCAGGCTCTTTACGACCTGGCTTTTCAGGAAAAGCCGGGATGGTTGGATGCGGCAGGCAGTTTTCTCTATCGGATATCGGAATGCTTTCAGGAAATGCTGACGCGCCAGCCGGATCTGGAGGTATCCCGGGAACATACGGCAGTGGAGCCGGACGAGCTGACGCTGAAGCGGCTTATGGATTCGATACCTTTTACGCTGGGCACCGAATATGTGAATGAGTCCTGGATCAGAAATGTGTTCGAAAAACTCCGGTCGGTCTTCGCAGGAGAACTTGCTTCTTTCGTCGGGACTGCGGCACTGTATCTGGCGGGAAAGAGCCAAAGGCTCCGGGCGCCGGAAAGGATTTTCTTTCATCTGGTGGAGAGTGGAGATTCTGAGTATCCCTTTGCTTTTCTTGCCACATATTCCACAAAGGATGAGAGCGGCAGGGTGAAACATATGCCGCTGCGCTATGCCCTGACGGAATACGGGGCGCAGCGGGAGAAACTGCTGGAACTCCTGGCCTGCTTAAACCGTGCGGCGGAGGCGTCTCCCCTGATCGGAGAATTTGTAGCAAAGGGCGAAATGTTTCATCCGCTCAGGCTTACAGCAAAGGAAGCCTATGGTGTATTGAAGGATGTGCCGCTGATCGAGGAAGCGGGGATCGTCTGCAGGATACCCAACTGGTGGCGCAGGAATGCCGCCGGGGTTTCCATGTCAGTGAAGCTTGGAGAAGACAAGCCGCCCATGCTGGGAATGGATGCGATCCTGAGCATGGTGCCGGAACTTATGGTGGATGGCACCCCTCTGACCCGGGAAGAGGTAGAACGGCTGCTGGGACAGACGGAAGGCCTGGCTTTTCTGAAGGGAAAATGGATAGAGGTGGATCACGCCAAGCTTAAGGCGCTCCTGGAGGAAATGGAGAAGCACAGAGGGGAACTGACGCTGCTGGAAGCTATGCGTATGAAGCTGGATCCGGGAGACGCCGGGGGAACGGAAAATGTCGGGCCTGTGGTCACAAACGGCGCCTGGCTTTCCGAACTGCTGCGGAAGCTGACGATGCCTGCGGGAATACGTTCCGCCGTTTTGCCGAAAAGCTTTCACGCCGTGCTGCGCCCCTATCAGAAATCGGGCTTTACCTGGCTCAATTACATGAACGATCTGCATTTCGGAGCCTGTCTGGCAGACGATATGGGCCTGGGCAAAACGGTACAGGTATTGGCTTTTCTGGAAAAACTCAGGAAAAGCGGCGGTAAGAAAAAGGCGCTGCTGATTGTTCCGGCTTCCCTGCTGGGAAACTGGCAGAAGGAGACGGGGAAATTTGCCCCGGAGATGACATATGACATCCTTCACGGCGGCGGAGCACAGAATCTGGGAAAGATTGTTTCACAGAGTACTTCTTTTCTGACAATTACAACATATGGAATGGCAGTCCGCATCAAAGAACTGGAAACTATTGTGTGGGACTGCGTGATCCTGGATGAGGCGCAGGCGATCAAGAATCCTCTCACAAAGCAGACAAAGCGCGTCAAGGGATTAAAGGGCAGGATGCGGATCGCCATGACCGGTACGCCCATTGAAAACGACCTGTCCAACCTGTGGTCGCTGTTCGATTTTCTCAATAAGGGGCTTCTGGGCAGTTCGGAGGAGTTTAAGAGGTACTGTAAGCGGCTGGAGGATAATCCGGAGGGGTATGCCCGGCTGAAGGCCATGATATCGCCGTTCATGCTCAGACGGGTGAAGACGGACAAGGCTGTCATCGCCGACCTGCCGGATAAGCTGGAGCAGGTGGAATATGTAGAACTCTCCAAAAAACAGACAGTGCTCTACCGCAAGTATGTGGCTGAACTGGCAAGGAAGCTGAACGAACTGGATGGGATTCAGCGAAAGGGTTTTGTGCTGGCATCTCTGACAAAGTTAAAGCAGATCTGCAACCATCCGGATCAGTACCTGGGACAACAGGTCTATGAGGAAAAGGACAGCGGAAAATTTGAG
>CANRMK010000280.1 GCA_947631715.1 uncultured Acetatifactor sp. | reverse complement strand
ATGGGAAAGCCAGACTTGCTGAAAAATGCGCAGATCACATGTGTTCAGGAAGAGGATTATCGGATGCTCTCTGATTATCTGGAGCTTTCCGAGGAATCCTGACTGACATGAAAAGGCCCCGGTTCCGCAATGTACTGCGGGCGGGGCTTTTCTTTTATGGTTTACATGCCGCATATCCTGTTATATATCCAATTCCGGCGGCACGTCTATCTCATCGGAAACATATTTTCCGTTTTTCTTCCGCTGTCTTACACATTCCGTCAGTAGATATTCTATCTGCCCGTTCACCGAGCGGAAATCATCCTCCGCCCACGCTGCAATGTCATTGTAAAGCTTTTCCGAAAGCCTTAAGGGAATCTGCTTTTTCTCTGCCATATCAATACAGACTTCCGGAGTTTACGACCGGCTGTGCATCATGATTTCCGCAGAGAACAACCAGCAGATTGGAGACCATTGCAGCTTTTCGTTCCTCGTCCAGATCTACTACGTTCTTCTCACTCAACCGCTCCAGCGCCATCTCCACCATGCCTACGGCGCCGTCTACGATCATTTTCCTTGCGTCGATAATGGCGGAGGCCTGCTGACGCTGCAGCATCACGGCAGCAATCTCGGGCGCATAAGCCAGATAGGTGATCCGGGCTGCCACTACCTCAATGCCGGCATCGGTCACACGCTTCTGAATCTCTGTCCGGATCCGCTCCGCCACCACTTCGCTGGAACCGCGCAGACTTCCCTCATCTGCCACGCCGTCGCCAGTGGTATCCACATTCTGGGCCACATCGTAAGGATAGAGCCGAACGATATCTCTCAGGGCGCTGTCACACTGCAGAGACAGATATTCCTTGTAATTGTCCACGGCAAAGACCGCCTTCGCCGTATCCACGATTTTCCAGGTGACAGCAATAGCGATTTCTATGGGATTGCCCAGGCAGTCATTAATCTTTTGCCTGCTGTTGCTCAGGGTCATGACCTTCAGAGAAAGCTTCTTGCTCATGCTCTCCGCAGAAGCAGCAGAAGACTGGCTGAGCTGAAGAATGCTGCCTGCGGAACGCGGCTGAACGTCTCCGCTTTGGCTGAGCCTGGTGTGCGCCGCGGGATTGACGCTGGTACAGAAAGGATTGACCCAGTAATAACCGTCCTCCTTAATGGTGCCGATGTATTTTCCGAACAGAGTAAGGACCAGCGCTTCCTGCGGCCTTACCACCTTAAGCCCCATCCAGGTAATCCAGCCAAGCGACAGATAAACGATACTGACCGTCAGACCGCACACAGCAGGCACCGATATGCCCTTATCCAGCTTTATGCCGAAAAAAACCGTTCCCAGGATCGCCGCCAGGTACAGCAGAATCCACAGCACCATCATTTTCATTCCGTTCTTTTTGCCCTGATAAACTTTTTCTTCCATAATTCTTTCCTTTCCTGCCGCCGGCCACGGCAATTTAACGCATAATTTAATATGTATGCACTTCTGAGTGGCGTATACGCCCCATATCCACTCTTTTTGATATCAAAATCATATCATGTATATTTCTTTCTGTCAACAAAAATCTGATTCCTGTACCGGATATTTTCATTGTCATCCAAATTTTCAGAATTTCTTTCCAAATTGCTTAACTGCAATCGCTAGTACCAGCACAGAGACCAATATTGCAATCGGCAGGAATGGGAACACTGAAAATGTCATTGTATTGGATTCCACCGTGAAATCATGCAGGGAACAAGATACCAAATATCCACTGTAACAATACGGATAGGCAATCCAAAGGGGCGTGTTTGCCACCAGAACGCCAGGGATAACAAGGAGCAGGTTCAGCCCTACGGAAAACAGCGGCTTATCAAACAGAACGGTGATCGCCCACATGGTTCCTACACATGGCAGCATTGTCAAAAACAGCCCGACACACCATTTCAACAAAGTAAGGATGGGAAGCGTTTCCGTCACGCCCATAGTGCTTGTTGCAACTGTTCCGGCAATCACGAACACCGCGAGGAATACAACCATCTCCATAAACAGATAAAACACAAGCACACAGAATTTTGCTATGGAAAGTGCATATCGGCTGACCGGCAGAGCGAGCATTTTTAAGATGCCGTTATTTCCCGTTTCCCGTCCCGTGATCATCGCGCAGACCACGATCATCGAGAACGGCAACAGATAGTAGGCGTAGACCAGCGCACTTTGAATGAACATGGCAGGCCATGCGCTTGTATATTCCGGCGTAAAGTATCGGCTCAGGTTTGCGACCCCGGAAGTAACTACCAACAGAGGCGCAATAAAAATCAACGGCACGATTTTCGAGCGTTTTACTTTCATAAACTCAATTCTGAGCAGTTCCAAAAAACTCATTATCCAGATCTCTCCTTACTCATAGCGCAATTTTTTCGCCATCCACAGCCCTGCGCCGAGGAATGCTAGCGTTTCAATGCACGCAGCAAAGATAACCGTTATGTCCGGTTGTGCGCTCATAGCAACCGCAGGCTTCAGCATGATGACAAAAGGGTGGATCATCAGCAGGCTCAATTTTAAATTGGCCAATGCCATCCCGCTTAGGAAGCCGGCAACGCCAACGCCCAGCGGCGCCCACATATTCTCAAAACGGGACGAGATCAAGACCATAAACGACAGGACAGGCATTAAGGTAAGGAAGGAGTAACCCGCAAATTTGATCAGAGTTCCCATTTCAAACGCCCCTTGCGGTAAGTCCGTCATACCGACCCGCATAAGCGCCAGATTTTGTAAAGCTACTGCCACAAAAAGCAGGACCGATAGGATCAGAAATTTGCAAAGATACATTCCAGGGACACTTACAGGGAGCATATACATCTTCCTGACAGCATTACCCTTAAATTCCATGCTGTAAATCATGCAGGCGGCAACCACGATCCCAAACAGATTCAAGATCATGATCATGCCGTAAAGCTGGGTCAGCAGAACATCCATAGGAGCCAGAGGCAGACCCAGCAAGGCATCTTTCCTCACAATAAAATTAAGAAAGGCATAGCCAGCGCCCAAAATACCAACAGCCGGCAGCACAGGAATAACGCCTGTCCGCTTTTCTTTCCGAAGTTCCATCGCAAGCATACTCATAACTACGCCCTCTGTTTTCTGGCAGCATTGTCCTGATCTACCATAGCAAGGAATACATCTTCCAGCTGATTTTCAACAAGGTGATTCTCAATCAGCAGCTGAT
>CANRMK010000279.1 GCA_947631715.1 uncultured Acetatifactor sp. | reverse complement strand
GATAACGAGGAAGAATATCTGTCAGCTCTGCGCAAATGCTTTAAACCACAGGCGGGATTTGAAGCTGTTTATTCAGTGGCGATAGAGGAGAAAAAGAAGAAGCTTATCCTGTCGGTGAAAGGGCCCAAACTGGAATGCTATTACGGTACGGCGGAACAGCCAAATGTGGAGATGCAGCTGAACAGGACGGCGATGGAAGAGATCATCAGCGGAAGAATGACGTTTCAGAGAGCTTTCATGTCAGGAGCAATGAAGACAAAGGGGGAGTTTAAGATCTTGCGCACGCTGGATGAGCTGTTCCCTTTTGAAGAGAAAAAATAATGCGGAAGAAGCCTGTGCGGCCTGGCGGCCGGACGTAAGCTCATAAGGCAAATAAGTTCAAAGAGCAAATGTGCTTGGAAATGGGGGATTTATCATGAAAAAAGAAGATTGTATTTTTTGCAGGATCGCCAATGGGGAGATACCGTCCCGGACATTGTACGAAGATGAAATGTTCCGGGTCATTCTGGATCTTTCGCCTGCCACCCGGGGACATGCGCTGATCCTGCCGAAACAGCATGCCGACAGCTTGTATGATCTGCCGGAGGAAACGGCAGCCGCGGCAATGGCTCTTGCCAAAAGGATTGCAGATAGAATGAGACAGCGGCTTGGGTGTGATGGTCTGAATTTGGTACAGAACAACGGCAAAACCGCAGGGCAGACGGTTCCCCATTTTCATATGCACGTGATTCCGAGATATGACGGAGACGGGCAGACCATAGGCTGGGTGCCCGGCGAAACAGTGGAGAAAGAGCTGGATGAGGTCAGGGATATCCTGACCCGGTAAGGGACGGTATGAGAACGCTGAATGTAGCTGAGATCACTGAAAATATAAAGGAAATGTGCATTGAGGCCAATCATTTTCTCTCTTCCGATATGGCCCGGGAGTTGTGCGCCGCTGCCGGGACGGAGAAAGCTCCTCTGGGCAGACAGATCCTGCAGCAGCTTCAGGAAAACCTTAAGATTGCGGGTGAAGACATGATCCCCATCTGCCAGGATACGGGAATGGCAGTTATTTTTATGGAGGTCGGACAGGATGTGCACTTTGAGGGAGGTTTTCTGGAGGATGCCATACAGGAGGGAGTCCGCCGGGGATATGCGGAGGGCTTTCTGCGAAAATCGGTCGTAAAGGATCCGATCTTCCGGGAAAATACAAAGGACAATACTCCGGCAGTGATCCATTATGAGATCGTACCGGGGGACAGGGTTCGGATTACAGTGGCCCCCAAAGGCTTTGGAAGCGAAAATATGAGCCGCATTTTTATGCTGAAACCTGCGGACGGAATAGAGGGCGTTAAGAACGCGGTACTGACTGCCGTGAAAGATGCGGGCCCTAACGCGTGTCCTCCCATGGTAGTAGGAGTGGGAATCGGAGGTACTTTTGAAAAATGTGCGCTGCTGGCAAAGCGGGCTCTTACCAGGCCCTTGGATCAGGTGCCGGATCTGGAGTACGTCCGGGAACTGGAACGGGAGCTGCTGGAGAGAATCAACTGCCTGGGCATTGGCCCGGCTGGATTGGGCGGAAGCACGACGGCGCTCGCCGTAAATATAGAGACGTTTCCCACACATATTGCGGGACTGCCGGTAGCGGTGAATATCTGCTGTCATGTGAACCGGCATGCAGTGCGGGAAGTTTGATTTATTCTGGCAGCGGTATAAAAATCGAAATGCAGAGGATCTGGTTATGGACAGACATATAAGTGTACCATTGAAGGACGAAACCGCAGCGTCCCTGCGTGCGGGAGATTATGTTTATCTCACCGGAACTATATATACGGCCAGGGACGCAGCCCATAAGAGAATGGCGGAAATCCTGGCAGGCGGCGGGCAGCTGCCATTGGAGATGGAGCATAATGTGATTTATTACATGGGCCCTTCTCCCGCCCGGGAGGGGCGGCCGATTGGCTCAGCCGGACCTACGACGGCGAGCCGTATGGACAAGTATGCCCCGGCTCTGCTGGACCTTGGCCTGAAAGGCATGATTGGAAAGGGGAAAAGGAGCAGGGAAGTGAAAGAAGCCCTGGTGCGCAACGGTGCAGTCTATTTTGCGGCTGTGGGTGGCGCCGGTGCGCTTTTATCCCGTTCTGTCACGGATTCACAGGTCATTGCATATGATGATCTGGGGACCGAGGCTATTCGCAGGCTGGAGATTAGAGACTTTCCTGTGATCGTTGTGATGGATTCAGTAGGAAATGATCTTTATGAGACTGCTGTCCACGAGTATTCCAGGGAATGGAAAGGGTAAGAGACGGGCGGAAAGGCGCGATTTCATGGAACGCATTGTATTGATGGTAGTAAGACTGATCTTCAGAGTTCCCTATTATATGCTCGGAATCTGGTGGAATGGCAAAAGAAAAGACTATGATCCGGAAAAAGCGTATGCTTTTATAAAAAAAGTAACTAAGGCGGCAAATCGTGCCGGGAGAGTGACGATTGAATCGTACGGTCTGGAAAATATTCCGAAAGAAAACGGATTTATTTTCTTCCCTAACCATCAGGGGCTTTTTGATGTACTTGTTTTTTTGGAATCCTGTCCTGTTCCCTTTGCGTTTGTGATAAAAAAAGAAGCAAGCCAAGTGATCCTTTTAAAACAGGTCATATCTGCTCTGCGCTCCGTCGTGATCGACAGAGAGGATATCCGCCAGTCGCTGGGAGTGATCAACCAGGTCGCTGAGGAGGTAAAGAAAGGCAGGAACTTCCTGATCTTTGCGGAGGGAACGCGCAGCAAGATGGGAAATAAGCTTCTTCCCTTTAAGGGAGGAACGTTTAAGAGTGCGATGAAAGCGAAATGCCCGATCGTACCCTGCGCGCTGATAGATTCCTTTAAGCCTTTTGACGAAAGGTCGATACAGCAAGTTACTGTGAAGCTGATCTACCTGCCGCCAATCTATTACGAAGAGTATGGGACGATGAAGACACCGGAAATAGCCAATATGGTAAAGAGCAGGATCGAAACCGCCATATCTGAATATGAAAATACGGGCAAGAGATGAAATGTGGACCGCTGCACCGAAACAGTGCGTGGATCGGGAAAAGTTTTGCAGAAGTGAGAAAAATGAATTGACAAAGAATTGTTCCTTATGTATAATGAATTTTGCGTCACATGGTAGGTGGCGAAAATAGAAGATTGGAAGCTATAAGATCGGATCAGGGAGAAGTACTCAAGAGGCCGAAGAGGCGCCCCTGCTAAGGGTGTAGGTCGGG
>CANRMK010000278.1 GCA_947631715.1 uncultured Acetatifactor sp. | reverse complement strand
GTTTGCAGAGAAATCGGCGCTTCGCCCCTTGACGCTTTCGGTATCTTACTTTATAATAAGATGAAGTGTGCGGCAATATTTTTGATATTGCCCGGATGGGAGCGCAGATGATAAAGAGCATGACAGGCTTCGGCAGATGCGAGACTGCCGAAAACAGCAGGAAGTTTACGGTGGAGATGAAAGCGGTGAACCACCGCTATCTGGATGTGAACATCAAGCTGCCGAAAGTTCTGAATTTTTTCGAATCTTCTATCCGGAGCGAGCTGAAGAATTACATCTCCCGGGGCAAGGTGGACGTATTTGTGACTTACGAGGATTTATCGGAGAACACGTCCACTGTCCGTTATAATAAGGAGATTGCACGGGAATATTTGGAATATCTGCGCCAGATGGCCCTGGATTTCGGCCTGGAGGACGATATCCGCGTATCCACGCTCTCAAAGTATCCTGAAGTGTTTACCATGGAGGAGACCGGCGCGGATCAGGAGGAGCTCTGGAAAGAGCTGCAGAGAGCGGTCCGCGGGGCAGCGGAAATGTTCGTGAATGCCAGGATCGCGGAGGGAGAGCACTTAAGGGACGATCTGCTGGAAAAGCTGGACGGTATGCTGAAGCTTGTGGACTTTATCGAGGAGAGATCGCCGCAGCTGCTTACGGAGTACCGCCAGAGGCTGGAGGAGAAAGTCCGGGAGCTTTTGCAGGATACGGCCGTGGACGAGGCCCGGCTGCTGACGGAAGTGACGATCTTTGCGGATAAGGTATGTGTGGATGAGGAGATCGTCCGGCTGAAAAGCCATATCGAAACGACGAAGAATACGCTGCTGGAGGGCGGCTCTATCGGGCGGAAGCTGGATTTTATCGCCCAGGAGATGAACCGGGAGGCCAATACGATCCTGTCAAAGGCCAATGATCTGGAGATTTCCAATTGTGCCATTGAGCTGAAGACAGAGATCGAGAAAGTTAGAGAGCAGATTCAGAATATAGAGTGAGCGAAAAGTATGCTGATCCATATTGGGTTTGGAAATATAGTGAACACGTCAAAGATCATTGCCATTGTCAGTCCGGATTCCGCGCCCATCAAGCGAATGGTGCAGAGCGCAAAGGAGAGAGGGCTTGCTATTGACGCCACTCAGGGGCGCAAGACAAAATCCGTGCTGGTGATGGAGAACAGCCAGGTAGTGCTGTCCGCGCTGCTTCCGGAGACCATTGCCGGGAGAGTGCAGGCTGGACAGGGAGAGGCGGGAGAACTGCCGGAAAGTGAAGAGGCGTGAATGAAGAGCAAAGGAATTCTTATGGTCTTGTCCGGGTTTTCCGGAGCGGGGAAAGGAACGCTGGTGAAAGCGCTTCTGCGCAAGTATGACAATTATGCCCTGTCCGTATCCATGACCACCAGAGCGCCCAGGGAGGGCGAGCGGGACGGGGTGGAATACTTTTTTACCGATAAGCAGCATTTTGAGGAAACTGTCAGCCGGGACGGCCTGATAGAATATGCGTCCTACTGCGGCAATTATTACGGGACGCCCAGGGCGTATGTGGAAGAGCAGATGGCGGCCGGAAAAAACGTGATTCTGGAGATAGAGATTCAGGGAGCGCTGAAGATAAAGGAAA
Organism: uncultured Acetatifactor sp.; assembly: GCA_947631715.1. Lineage (GTDB taxonomy): Bacteria > Bacillota > Clostridia > Lachnospirales > Lachnospiraceae > Acetatifactor. The sequence continues at coordinate 1,652 of CANRMK010000278.1, read as the reverse complement.
AATTCCCGGAGAGCCTCCTGATCTTTGTGACGCCGCCCAGTGCGGAGGAGCTGAGGCGCAGGCTTGAAAAGCGCGGCACGGAGAGCCCGGAGGCGATCGCCAGGCGGCTGGCCAGGGCTGTGGAGGAATCAGAGGGCATAGAGTCCTATGATTATATTGTTGTAAACGATGATCTGGATACCTGTGTGGAGGAAATCCACCGCCTGGTGGAAGCGGCCCGCAGCGTTCCGGTCAGAAATACAGAGTTTATCGAACGAATCAGGCAGGAACTGCAGGGGTTCACGAAAGGAGCAGATTAAAATGTTACATCCGTCTTATTCCGATCTGATGAAAGTAGTCAACAGTGATGTGGAGCCCGGGGAGACTCCCGTGGTCAACAGCCGTTACTCCATTGTGATGGCTACCTCCAAGAGAGCGCGCCAGATCATTTCCGGTGAGGATCCCCTTGTGGAGGACAAGGGCAGAAAGCCCTTATCCATCGCGGTGGAGGAATTGAATCAGGGCAAGATCAAGATCCTGAGCGATGAAGCGGAGCAATGAGCATAGCGGCAGAAGAAAGAACGGGGCAGCTGGTCTAAGGCCGGCTGCCCTGAATTATCAGAAAGGCTTTTATGAAAATACTGTTCGTGTCGCTGGGGTGCGACAAAAATCTGGCAGATACGGAAATGATGCTGGGAATGCTTCAGGAAAAGGGCTATTCCTTTACCGATGATGAGACAGAGGCTGATGCGGCAGTGGTGAATACCTGCTGCTTTATCGGGGACGCCAAGGAGGAGAGCATAAATACCCTGCTGGAGCTGGGGCAGCTGCGGAAAGACGGGCGGCTGAAAGCGCTGGTGGCCGCCGGATGCCTGGCACAGAGATACCGGGATGAGATCCGCAGAGAGATCCCTGAGGTGGATGCCCTGGTGGGGACTATGGCTATCGATGAGATTGCCGCAGCGTTGGAGGAAGCGCTGAACGGCCGGGGCGGATGCCATTACAGAGAACTCAATGCCGCCCCTGTGGCGAGGACGGAGAGGGTGCTCACTACCGGCGGACATTTTGCGTATCTGAAGATCGCGGAGGGCTGCGGCAAGCGCTGTACTTACTGTATTATCCCAAAGGTCAGGGGAGATTACAGGAGCATTCCCATGGAAAATCTGGAAGAGCAGGCAGAGAGACTGGCGGAGCAGGGCGTCAGGGAGCTGATCCTGGTGGCCCAGGAGACGACGCTTTACGGGGTCGATCTGTACGGGAGAAAGATGCTCCCCGAGCTGCTGCGCAGACTGGCTCAGATAGACGGCATTCGCTGGCTGAGGCTCCTGTACTGCTATCCGGAGGAGATCACGGAGGAGCTGATCCAGACCATTGCCGCAGAACCAAAGATATGTCATTATCTGGATATTCCTATCCAGCATGCTGCAGACGGAGTGCTCAAGCGCATGGGAAGACGTACCGATCAGGCGCAGCTGCGGCGCAGGATCGCGCAGCTGCGGGAGAGCATACCGGATATCTGTCTTCGGACTACGCTGATCAGCGGTTTTCCCGGGGAGACTCAGGAGGATTTTGAAGAGCTTTACCGCTTCGTAAATGAGATGGAATTTGACAGGCTCGGGGTGTTTGCCTATTCTCAGGAGGAGGACACTGGGGCGGCGGAAATGCCGGGACAG
>CANRMK010000277.1 GCA_947631715.1 uncultured Acetatifactor sp. | reverse complement strand
TCACGCCATCCTCCCCGCCAGGATCACGCTGGCTGCCGTGCCCGCCAGGGTGGCCAGCAGTGCGCCCGTCAGCGTGTACCGCGTCTTAGTCACCTTTGCCGCCAGGAAATAAACGCTCATAGTGTAGAACACTGTCTCCGTGCAGCTCATCAGAATCGACGTCAAAAGTCCCGCATAGGAATCCGGTCCCGCCGTTCTGAAAATATCCAGCACCAGCCCCGTGGCCGCCGAGGAAGAAAAGAGTTTTACCACAAGAAGAGGCATCAGCTGTGCCGGCAGTCCCACCCGCTCCGTCACGGGCGCCAGCAGTCCCCCCAGCATATCAAAAAAGCCGGAAGCCCGCAGCATTCCTACCGCTACCAGCAGCCCGATGAGGGTGGGCACGATGTCCACCACGATCTTCAGTCCGTCTTTGGCTCCCTTTAAAAATGTTTCATAGACTTTTACCCTTGAGGCAAAACCGTATCCCACAATAAAAAAAATCAATATCGGGATCACAATATTGGACAAATTTGCCAGTGCGTTCATTTTCCCTCACATTCCGCCGTCTGATACGGCGCTGTCTTCGATAACCTCTCTCCGGCTCAGAGGACATCGTCTCGCCCAAAGTCAGCTATTTTGATGATCGACGTCCAGGTGCTGCAATATCATCAGGATATCACTTTTCTGTCCTTTATTTTGCAGTAAATCACCGCCACAAGGGAACTGAACAGCGTGGCTATGATGGCAGGCACAATAATGGCGGTTGGATTGCTGCTGCCATACTGGCTCCGGTAGGCGATCATATTGACCGGGATCAGCTGCAGGGAAGAAATGTTCAGGATCAGAAAAGAACACATTTCATTGCTGGCCCGTCTGCTTCTGGTTCTTTCCGATGCAGCCGTCTCCCTGCGGTTCTGTTTTCTGCCGTGGATTTCCGTCTGCGCCTGGCTTTCTCCCAGATATTCGGGATTTCCCCTCTCCGTCTCAAGCTGCGCCAATGCCTCCATGGCTTTCAGTCCGGCCGGCGTACAGGCCCACCCCAGACCAAGAACATTGGCGATCACATTGGCAGCTATGTACTCCCGGGCCGGATGATCCTTGGGAATCCTCGGAAACAGGAATGTCAAAAACGGAGAGATCTTCCTGGTCAGCTTTTCGATCAAACCTGCCTTGGAGGCGATCTCCATCAGTCCCATCCACAGAGCTACCACCCCCGCCATGGTAATACACAGGGAGATAGCCTCACCGGCACTGTCCAGCGCGGCGTCGGTCACTTCGCTCATTCTGCCGGTAAGCGCCCCATACAGGACCGCGATCAGTATCATGACAGCCCATATCGTATTCAGCATTCCGCTATCCTGATTTCCAACAGTATTTGATTCATCATATGCGTTCCCGCCGCCAAAAAACACTTTTTATTTTTGGTATATAAAAGGATCATAAAGAGCTTCCGCAGATCATTACAGACATAAGACGGACATGAGTTCTGTCATGTCCGTCTCCAAGACCACATAGAAAGATCGATCCGATTCAAATCGTCCCCTGAGTGAACAGCTGTCTTACGTGTGCCACTTCTTCCTCTGTGGCCTTGCTGGCGGGCACATAATAGGATCTCTCCCTTGCGATCTGGTACAACTCCTCCTGAGACTGCTCACAGGCGTTCCGAAACTGCTTTAAGGTCTGCTTCAGCTCCTTGTTTTCGGACTGTGCGATCATTTCCGCATAGCGGGTCAATTCTCCGTTGATGCCGGCAAGCGTATCCGCTACCATAATTTTTTCCTGCATATTCTCCTCTTTTCCGCGCCGCCTTTGCTGTGGCCGGAACCGTGCGGCTGCGCAGGCACAGGCTCCGGACCTGGCTTAGCTTAAGAACTTCATAAGCTGCTGCTTATTGTCCATCGCCGACTTCGCACCTTTCTCAAAAAACTGCTTGACCTGCGGGTCATCCGCCTCCTGGGCGTATGCCTGCATTTTGCAGTGAGTAGTGTCGAAGCCGCCGATCAGATGGCGCAGATTCTGAAGATCCAGTTCTGAAATGTTGGTCATATCCGTAACCTCCTTGAAATTTCCGACCTGATACAAGCGTCTTTCGAGGTTAGTTTTGACCTATCTCAAAGAAAATATGCGTCTCTTTTTTTACTTTCTGATCAAGCGATAATTTCTCTGCTAGATCTGATGCCTTACCACACCATATTCATCGTCCAGCCTGAAATAGGGACATTCATTCCGATCTCCAGCGAGAAACCGATACATCTCATCCTCATCCAGATTCACCATGCAGCTGTAATATTCATAGTCTTCATCATACACATAGTTGACGCACATGTCACAATTACTCACCTGTCTGCCCCTTTCTGTTAAGCTTTCCGAACAATGATCTCTTACTTTTTTATACAGTCATAAATTTCCCGTTTTCCTACGCCTCTGTCCCTTGCGACCTGCTTCATGGCGGTCTTATCGTCCATGCCCTGTTTCCGGTAATATTCCATATGGTCGGCGATGCTCATATCTTTCCAGACGGCGATTTCCTCCCGCCGTTTTTCTTCACGGCTCTTTCCCCGGATCACCAGCACATACTCGCCTCTGGGTTCCTGCTCCCGATACATATCAACGGCCTTTTCCAGGGTGACCGGCAGCACTGTTTCAAACCTTTTCGTCAGCTCCCGGCATAAAGTGATCTCCCTGTCTCCCAATACGTCAAGCAGTTCCTCCAGAGTCCGCTTAAGGCGGTGCGGCGCCTCATACATGATCATAGTCCGGCTTTCTTCCGCCAGCTCCTCCAGCACCTCACGCCTTTCCTTTTTGTCCGCCGGCAGAAATCCCTCAAAACAAAAGCGTCTGGCAGGGAGCCCCGAAAGCGTCAGCGCTGTAATGCAGGCTGAGGGGCCGGGCAGCGAAGTGACCGGAATGCCGCGGTCCAGGCAAAGTCTTACTAGCACCTCTCCCGGATCCGAGATCGCCGGAGTTCCCGCGTCCGTGATCAGAGCAATGTTTTTGCCTGCCAGAAGCTGTTCTGCAAGCGTCCTTGCCTTTTCCACTTTATTATGTTCATGATAGCTTGTCATGGGCGTATGAATATCGAAATGGTTCAGCAGCCTGAGGCTGTTACGGGTATCCTCCGCCGCGATCACATCCACCGTCCGCAGGGTGTCAATCACTCTCGGCGTCATGTCCCCCAGGTTCCCGATGGGAGTGGCGCACAAATATAAAGTTCCTGTCACAGCCGGCCCTCCTCTCCGTTTTCATTCCTGCCCTGTCCGTTCCTGTTCCTGCCCTGCCTGTCCCTG
>CANRMK010000276.1 GCA_947631715.1 uncultured Acetatifactor sp. | reverse complement strand
ACTGCTACAAAATATTTGCTGGATTTTATGTTTTATGCCGGTATTGTCGTGACGGTCAGCCTGCCGGCCAGTGTCAGGTGGGTGGGGAAGTACCTGCCTCATGTGAATGAACATTACGAAGAGATGGTGATCATTTATTTTGTACTGGGGATTGCCGCATGTGTGCTCCTGCGGGAGCTTCGGAGGATCTTTGGGACAGTGCTCGCGGAGAACTGCTTTGTGCAGGAGAATGTTGTGAGTCTTCAGAAAATGGGGAACTGGAGTTTTTTTATCGCGTTGATGTCGGTGGTGAGGAGCATTGTCTACATGACGCCTGCCATGGCCGTGGTCATACTGGTATTTGTCATTGCGGGACTGTTCAGCAAGGTGCTGGCCTATGTGTTTCAGGAGGCTGTGGCGTACAAGGAAGAGAACGACCTGACTGTGTAGAACTTTACAGACATGAGATCATAAATGCATGTGAGCGGTAGATTGGTCTAATAGGCCTGCCCGCTATGGGGATTGAAGCTGAGGATCAGTAAGAACGGGATGCCGGCGGCAGCGGAAAAATGTGAGGAAATATGGGAATTGTAGTGAATCTGGATGTGATGATGGCAAAACGTAAGATGGGACTTACAGAACTGGCGGGGGAAGTGGATATCACATTGGCCAATCTGTCCATCTTAAAAAATAACAAGGCTAAGGCGGTGCGCTTTTCTACTCTTGCATCGATCTGCAAGGCGCTGGACTGCCAGCCGGGGGATATTTTGGAATATGTGCCGGAGGAAGACGATCCGGCCAGACCGGGAGATTAAAAAAGACGTTTTTGGAATTGCAGGTTCCGTGTAAGGCCCTGCATGATGGAACAGACCCTGCGGTGAATGTGTTTGATAGGAAAGGGGATAAAAACAGTAAAATGAAAGAGGATAAAAACGGCAAAATGATATTAAACAGGATTGCTTCTATATTGGTCATCGGTATTTTAATGGTCTCCGCGATGTGCGCTTGTACCCAACAGGATTTAGAGGACATGGCTTCCGGAACCGGCGATGGGTATGGAAGCATAGTATGGGGTGACAAGACCTATGTGCCATACGGCGCGTTAGTCAGTTATGGGGAGCGCGGAAAGCAGATCGGAATCGTAGATGGGGACAAGGACGATCGGGTTTATGAATTAAAAGGATATTCGGCTGACGAATGGATCGTAAATGCGTTTCCTCATGATGGGGGTATGTTGTTCAAAGAAATAGATGTTACTGATATCCCTGATGGCTGGCAGTCGGAATACGAATGGAACCAATAAAAAGAATAGTGTGCGAGGGAGGTATGGAAATGAACGGATCAGCTGAAGACCGCAGACCGGAGAGTACAGGAGAACAGATACAGGCAGTACGTCCCGCAGTGGTGCAGGGAGCGGCACAATCGATGCAGGCACCTGCGCAGGAATCGGCACAGATGCCGTTACACGCGATGCAGGCACCTGCGCAGGGAACGGCACAGACACCGTTACATGCAATGCAGGCACCTGCGCAGGGATCGACACAGACGCCGTTACACGCAATGCAGGGATCCGCACAGGGATCGGCACAGGCAATACCGTCACCTGTACAGGGTCCGGTGCTGAGACCGGAGACGGAAGAAACCCGCCGAATGAAAGAGAATTTCGGCTTCTTCGGTCCGGCCACATTTTTGTATTCCTTATTTTATGCCTTTTGTATGTATAAGAACGGATCGGGGGTGACTTTCCCTTTTTTCGCGGCAGGCAGTCTCTTGTTTTTGCACTTCTCTTTATTAAAACTGGGGACTACCTTGAAAAAAGGAAGCGTCTTCTACATGGCGGCCATTGTCCTGCTGGGCGTATCCACATTCTGCACCGACGATGGAAGACTGATATTCTTTAATAAGCTGGGAATTTTTCTGCTGATGATGAGCCTGCTTTTGAAACAGTTCTTTGACACGTCCGGGTGGAAGCTGGGGAAGTTTCTGGTATCGATCTGCCAGATCGTGTTTGCCAGTCTGGGCGAGCTTGGGAGGCCATTTTTGGATTTTGCCGGCTGGCGAAAGGGAAAGGAGACGGCGAACGGGAGAAAAATCCTGTATGCGGCGCTTGGCTTGGTGATCGGTGTGCCTATCATGCTTGTGGTGCTGCTGCTTTTATCCAGTGCGGACGCTCTGTTCCGCCAGATGATGGAACGTATCTTTGTAAATATCCGGCTGGGAAACATTATGAATGTTCTGCTCCGCATTTCGTTTCTGTTTTTTGCTTCCTATTCTCTGACGGCATACCTCTGCAAACACCGTATTTCGGAGAAAGTGCAGGACAGGCGGAAAGGAGAGCCGGTGCTGGCGATTACAGTGACAGGCCTGCTGACATTTCTGTATCTTATGTTCAGCGGCATCCAGATCGGAGCTCTTTTCCTGGGGCAGATGCAGCTCCCGGAGGGGTACACTTACGCTATGTATGCCAGGGAGGGCTTTTTCCAGCTGTTGGCGGTAAGCTTGCTGAATCTGGTGATCGTGCTTCTGTGTCTTGATTTTTTCAGGGAAAGCAGGGTGCTGAAAATCATTCTGACACTAATGTCGTTGTGTACCTTTGTGATGATCGCTTCCAGCGCCATGCGAATGGTGATATATATACGTTTTTACTATCTGACCTTTCTGCGGATTTTAGTGCTGTGGGCTCTGGCTGTTCTGGCGCTGCTGTTTGCGGGAGTGGTCGTGAGTATTTTCAGGGAAGATTTTCCGTTGTTCCGCTATAGTGCGGCCGTGGTGACGGTACTGTATCTGGCGCTGTCCTTTGCGCACCCGGATTATCTGATCGCCCGGGTGAATATATCCAACGCGCCCCATGTGGAAACGGCGGAGTCCGCATACGAAGAGACAGCGGGAACGGAGGATTTTTCCAGGACAGAGCTGTTCGGATCAAAGGAAGGGTTCTTTCTGGCCTCCGGCCGGTATAATGATTTCCGTTACCTGACGCGTCTCAGTGCGGATGCGGCGCCTGCGCTGGTCCCTTATCTGAGAGAATTGGGTTATGATATGGATGCCTTCCGGGCGGATTCGCCAATACGGTATGCTATGGATCATATGGGGGACGATTATGAGCCCCTTTCGGCGGAGGGGTTTGGATATCCCTGGATGGAGCGCATACAGAATCGGACGGAAAACATGGGGCTGCGGAGCTTTAACGTATCCAGATACCGGGCAGTGCGCAGCCTGCAGAAATGATCTGTAAAATGTTACTTTTCACACAGTAGCCAGTCATAACATTAGCGCCGTCAGCTTAATCGCTGGCGGCGTCTGGCTCATCACTT
>CANRMK010000275.1 GCA_947631715.1 uncultured Acetatifactor sp. | reverse complement strand
CTCGAGAGTACCTCGCCAAGTGCCGACGTGCTCCAACGGTCTGCCGGGAGAACATCGACATTACCGGGCTGAATATGGCGGAGGGGCTGAACTGTTACGTTCCCTCAGAACACAAAGAGGCCGGGAACCTGATCGGACACGGTTCCCGGCCTCCTGTGATTTCCGTTTGAATCGGGAAATTACATCATTCCGCCCATGCCGGCGCCTGCAGGCATAGCGGGAGTTTCTTCTTTGATATTCGCCACAACGCTCTCGGTGGTCAGCAGAGTGCTTGCTACACTGGTAGCGTTCTGCAGAGCGCTTCTGGTCACCTTGGCGGGATCCAGAATGCCTGCCTGCACCATGTCCACATACTCCTCTTTCAGAGCGTCGAAGCCGATGCCGGTCTTGGACTCACGCACCTTGTTGATGATGACGCTTCCCTCAAGACCTGCGTTTGCAGCGATATAGTACAGGGGAGCCTCCAGCGCTTTCAGGACAATGCCTGCGCCGGTCTTCTCGTCACCCTCCATGGTCTCAGCCAGCTTTGCAACATCCTTGGCCGCATGGATATAAGCGGAACCGCCGCCGCAGATGATACCTTCCTCTACAGCTGCCCTGGTAGCTGCCAAAGCGTCTTCCATGCGCAGCTTTGCCTCTTTCATCTCGGTCTCGGTAGCCGCACCCACACGGATCACAGCCACGCCGCCTGCCAGCTTTGCCAGTCTCTCCTGAAGCTTCTCTCTGTCAAAGTCGGAAGTGGTCTCCTCGATCTGCTTCTTGATCTGAGCGATGCGGGACTTGATCGCATCCTTGTCGCCCTCGCCGTCAACGATGACGGTGTTCTCTTTCTGGACCTTTACGGACTTTGCATGGCCCAGCATGCTCATATCCGCATCCTTTAACTCATAGCCCAGCTCGGAGCTGATCACGGTACCGCCGGTGAGGATCGCGATATCCTGCAGCATATCCTTTCTTCTGTCGCCATATCCGGGCGCCTTTACAGCAACCACATTGAACGTGCCGCGCAGCTTGTTGACGATCAGGGTGGTCAGGGCTTCTCCCTCCACATCCTCGGCAATGATCAGAAGCTTTGCGCCGGCCTGGACCACCTGCTCCAGCAGGGGCAGGATCTCCTGGATATTGGAAATCTTCTTGTCAGTGATCAGAATGCAGGGATTCTCCAGAACCGCCTCCATCTTGTCCATATCTGTAGCCATGTAGGCGGAAATATAACCTCTGTCGAACTGCATGCCTTCCACCAGGTCCAGCTCGGTCTGCATGGTCTTGGACTCTTCAATGGTGATCACGCCATCGCCGCTTACTTTCTCCATGGCGTCTGCCACCAGCTGGCCTACCTCGTCATCGCCGGCGGAAATAGCAGCCACTCTCGCGATATGATTCTTGCCGTCCACTTTCTGGCTCATTTTGGCAATGGATTCCACCGCACACTCGGTAGCTTTCTTCATGCCCTTTCTCAAAATAATGGGATTGGCGCCTGCCGCCAGATTCTTCATGCCGGCATTGACCATGGCCTGGGCCAGGACAGTGGCTGTCGTAGTGCCATCGCCTGCCACGTCATTTGTCTTGGTCGCGACCTCCTTTACCAGCTGTGCGCCCATATTCTCAAAAGCGTCCTCCAGCTCGATCTCCTTTGCAATGGTCACGCCGTCGTTGGTGATCAGGGGCGCACCGTAGGATTTGTCCAGCACCACATTTCTGCCCTTGGGGCCAAGGGTCACTCTCACGGTATCAGCCAGCTGATTGACTCCGGATTCCAGAGCTGCACGGGCCTCTGCGCCGTATTTGATTTCTTTTGCCATTTTTATCTGCCTCCATTTTGATTTATTTGGTTCTGCACCATGTCATTACTGTGAGATCACGGCGAGGATATCGCTCTGCCTTACGATGATGTATTCCTCCTCTTCCAGCTTCACTTCGGAACCGGCATACTTGGAATATACCACCTGGTCTCCCGCCTTGACCTCCATCTTGATCTCCTTGCCGTCCACGACACCGCCGGGGCCTACCGCGATCACTTCGGCCTGCTGGGGCTTCTCCTTGTTCTGTCCGGGAAGAACGATGCCTGACTTTGTGGTCTCTTCTGCGGCCAGCTGCTTTAATACGACTCTGTCTCCTAAAGGTACTAACTTCATGGATATTACCTCCTGTATCTCTTTTTTGTTAGCACTCATTTGGTTTGAGTGCTAATCACTAGAACATATATTAGTTTTATGTGTAGGTCTTTGCAAATATATCCACACATATTGATATCATTTTTTCTCTATTTTTCTTTTGTTATCTCTTGTTATCTCTTTTTTTCATACAAGAATGCCAAAAGGCAGATTTTATAATTCCTTTATACTTCCTTTACAAATACTTTGCTATTCCCAAAATCTAAGCGGGACATACCTAGTCCATACACGTAACAGTTCAGCTTTCTCCCAGCAAGTCACGCCCGGTACTGCCGATGTTCTCCCAGCAGACGCGCCGGAGCGCATAAAAAAAGAGCCGCGACACTATGAATAGTGTACGGCTCTCTGCGGCGCACCGCTTTAACACTTGATCTCCAGATACCCTAACAGCTTACTCATGTCATACTCTTCCAGCACGCCCAGGTTCGAGTCATAGAATTTTCCATCGTAATGGATCAGATAGTGGCAGAACCGCCCCATCTTTTCCATCATAATGCAGCACTTGGGCAGAACCGCATCCCGCCCCTCGGTATATACGATGATGTCGGTGTGATCGATGCCGTAATAGTTCAGAGCGGAGATCACGCGGCCCATGGTGGCCTGCCACTCCCTGCAGTCCATGACGCTGATCGCTTCGGCGAGAGTGACACCTGCCAGCATGGCCACACAGGACTGTCCGCAGAGCCCGTCCTCCGGCTGAATGATCACATTCATGCTGTCAATCTTGCGGATAGGCTTCTCAAAGCTGTAAGGGCTATTCTGGTCCATGCGGATCAGGGAGCCATTCACATGGAGCAGAATCTTATGAGTCACGCCCAACTCCACCCCGATATCGTCATTCTTGTCAATATGTACTTCATAAATGCCCTTTTCCTTGGGCAGGAGTTCACACTCAATGATCTTGTTGTCCAGCACCACATCAGCCTGGATCACATCGCGCTGCTTGCAGACCTCCCAAATGTTAAAAGGAATCTGGATTGCATAGCCGTTATCGCTCTTTTCCACCTTGGACTCAAAAAAATATCTCATGCCGTTTTACCTCCGTTTTTTGTCATTCCGATTCCGGAACAGGAATATTATATCAGATTTTAAAGGCCTTGAAAACAGTTTTAAGACAAGTTAAAAAATAAACAAAGTTTCAG
>CANRMK010000274.1 GCA_947631715.1 uncultured Acetatifactor sp. | reverse complement strand
ATGGCCACCAGCCCGTCCGTCTGACCGTACTCGTCCACCACGATCACCATCTGCAGCTTCTCCGCCTGCATTTCCCGGAACAGCTCATCGATATTTTTTGTCTGGGGCACGAACCGCGGCTCCCTGAGAAGCCCGTCGATCTCCCGCAGGGAACTGTCCAGTCTGCTGCCGTCCGCAAAAAACCGCATGGCGTCTTTCAGATGCAGGATTCCTATGATATGGTCGATATTTTCCTCATAGACCGGATACCGGCTGTTCTGTCCCTCGAGAATGGCCCCGATGGCGTCCTTAAGCAGCATTCCGCCGTCCATGGCAACGATGCTGCTCCGGTGGGTCATAATGTCCTGCGCCTCCTTGTCCCCCAGTTCAAAGATGTTCGAGATCATCTCGGCCTCGCTGGCCTGGATCACGCCCTGCTCATGGCCCTCGTTGATCATGCTGATGATCTCCTCCTCCGTCACATCCGCCTCGCCCGTATCCGCTTTCACTCCAAAAAGTCTCAGGATACCGTTGGATGTCACCGATGCAAGAGAGGTAAATGGATAGAGCGCCCTCGTCACAAAGTACACCGGCGTCACGAACGCATAGGCCCATTTTTCAGGGGCTCTGGCCGCGATCTTTCTCGGCAGGAGCACACCAAGCGTCAATGTTATGTACAGAAGCAGCACTGTGGAGAGCACTGCCGCTGCCGCCACGAGCGCCTGGGCAGGGATACCGTCCAGACGGAGCCTCCTCTCCGCCAGGAACCGAAGCCCTCTGGAGATTCCCTGAAGCAGCGCTCCCAGATGCACGGCGCCTATGACCACATTTACAAGAGAGGTGACCAGATGCGAGGTATTGACAAAATCAGCGGGGTGGAACAGCATCTTTTTCAGACGGACACTTCTTTTATCTCCGTCCTCATCGGCTTTCTTCTCCACTTCTTTCTCGTTCAGAGAATCCAGCGCCGCTCCGAACCCGTAAAAAAACATATCGATCAATAACAGAACAATAAAAAAGATCATACTGGCAGTAGGCCCACTGTCATCCATTGAAAAGCATATCCTCCAAGCAGTCAATTTTGCTCCCGGCCCCAGCCGCCGTCCACGGCGGTTCCAGATTCCATAGTTCCACGGCCGAAAGCTGTCCTTTGCTTTTTCTAATATATCATCTCACAGCATTTTCGTCAAGAACCGCATCCTTATGTATCTAATTCCAGGCTGATCATCAGGGCACGGTCCACCCTGCGCATAATATCTCCCTCCAGATGGCACACCTTGTCTTTCAGACGCTTCTTATCGATGGTGCGCAGCTGCTCCAACAGCACCACGGAATCCTTATCCATATCGTAAAGAGCCGCATTCAGCTCGATATGGGTGGGAAGCTTCGCCTTGTTCATCTTAGATGTGATGGCGGCACAGATCACCGTAGGGCTGTGCCTGTTCCCCACATCGTTCTGAACGATCAGCACCGGCCTGATCCCTCCCTGCTCCGAGCCGATGACCGGCCTCAGATCTGCGTAATATACATCTCCTCGTCTCATATTTCCTCTCATTCCGCCGCGCTGCGGCCATGGCCCCGCTTTTCACTTAAGGCCCTTTTATGTCTGAGGAATAGTATTGCCGGCCGATCCGTCTTTAAACATGAAATCCGCACAGTTCTTCCACAATATCGCCCGCCATACAGGCATGCTCCCCTTTTTCAGCGCTGGCCGCGTCTCCCGCCAGGCCGTGCAGCCGCACCCCCGCAGCCGCGGCCGGGAAAGCTTCCATTCCCTGGGCAAGGAGCCCTGCGATCACCCCAGTGAGCACGTCGCCGCTCCCCGCAGCAGCCATGCCGCTGTTTCCGCTGACATTGACACAGACGGGGCCGTCCGGGCGGCAGACGAACGTCCTGGCGTCCTTGGCCGCCACCACACAGTGAAGCCTCTTTGCCAGCTCTGTCCCGTATCCTGCCGGGTCCTCCTTAAGGCGGCTCACCGGCATGCCCGTAAGCCGGGAAAGCTCTCCCATATGGGGCGTGAGCACCGTTTCCCTCCCCAGAGCGCCGCCCTTTGCAAGCTCTTCCATAAGCTCCGGGGCCCCGGCCAGCAGATTCAGACCGTCCGCATCGATCACCAGCGGCTTTCCCCCGCTCCCGATGATCCTTTTTAAGCATGCATAAGCCTCTGGCCCTTTCCCGAGCCCCGGCCCCACAGCTATGACGTCGGCCCATTCCAGGCTCTCCTCAAGCTCCGTCCGCTTTCCCAGAAGAGCCTCCGGGACCGCCGTCTGGAGGATCACACGGTTCTCCTCGGGAGTGATCACCTTTACCATGCCGGCCCCGATCCGGTACGCCGCTTTCGCTGCCAGAACAGCGGCCCCAGCCATGTTCACGCTGCCCGCCGCAAGCAGAACTTTCCCGAAAGTCCCCTTATTCCCGCTCTTTTCCCGGGCCGGCAGCAGTTCCCCAGGCGCCTCATCCAGAAAGAACATCCCCGGTTCCGTCCCCAGGAAGCTCCTCTGTGTGATCCCGATCTCGGCCACGGTCACCTTTCCCGCGTACTCACAGCCCGGATACAATACCAGGCCCCGCTTGCAGAAACCGAAAGCCACCGTCTCGTCAGCCACTGGGGCAATTCCCCGAATCACGCCCGTATCCGAATCCACGCCGCTCGGCAGATCCAGCGCGATCCTGTATCCGGAAAGCCTGCCGTACAGCTCTAACGCCTCCCGATATTCTCCGGCAATCTCCCTTGACAGCCCCACACCGAACAGGGCATCTATCAAAACAGTATATTCACTCCTGCGGGGTTTTGTGCCCGTCTCCACCGGATAGTTCTCCAGGATCCTCCTCTGGCTCTCCCACTGCTTTGAAGCTTTCCCCGGATCCCCCGCTATCCAGACCTCCACGGAAAATCCCGCCTCGCACAGAAGCCTTGCCAGGGCCAGGCCGTCTCCGCCGTTATTGCCCACGCCGGCCAGTATCAGGGCGCTCCTTTCCCCTGCCTGCAGGCCGCTGCAGTGCCTCTCCACCGCGCCCAGGGCCGCCAGCGCCGCCCGCTCCATCAAAACAAGGCCCGGTATGCCGATCCTCTCTATGGTATTTTCGTCATATCTGCGCATTTCCTCCGCATTCACAAGATATTTCATGAACCGACCTCCCGCCGTACGCAAAAAAAGACTATCCCCCGTAAACCGGAGGCAGTCCTTTTGCCGTTATATTCCCTCTGCACTCTCCGGATCCGGGCCGCCCTTGCCTCTGCGGCGTGCCGGCATCACGGGACGCTTCTTTTCCGGATTGTACTGCATGTCAAACACATTCACCACATCCGCCCCGAACACGTCGTGCATGTAGGAGTAGATCTTATGGTTCTGCTGCTCCATTTCCTG
>CANRMK010000273.1 GCA_947631715.1 uncultured Acetatifactor sp. | reverse complement strand
TATTTTTATCTCTCCATCTTCCAGAAAGCCGCACTGTAGGCGGGAAGCAGGGAGCCGCCCCCGAAATCATGGTTCTCTCCCGTGATCAGGTCCACCGCCATGCCGCAGCCTGCGTCAAAATGGGCCGTATAGTCCTCACCGTCCGCATTGATGGCCACCAGGACGCGTTCCTCCTCCGTCTTTCTCTCAAAAATGCACTGTTTGTTGGTCAGGACCACCGATCGAAAACTACCGTAATTTAATGCTGCTGACCCTTTCTTTGCCTCCGCCAGCCGGCTGATCCACTGGCTCAGCTCGTTCCACACAGGCGCTTCAAATTCTGGCCGCAATGCGGGATCCCCCTGGCTCTTATCTGCTTTCTCCCCCCACTCGCTTCCGTAATAAACACACGGGATTCCCGGCATGCCAAAGGCAAGAGCATAGATCAGGGGCAGATGCTTTTCATTGTTCAGGATACTTGCCACTCTCGTCACATCGTGATTATCCACAAAAGACAACAGGTGCTTTCCTTTATACAATGTCCAGTTCTCCGGGCCAAACTGGCGCAGCAGGGAATGGACGATCTCAAACAGATTCATACTGTTGAAGCTGCTGTATAATCCCTTATAGCACTCGTAATTGGTGGCCGAGTGCAGCATCTGGTCGTTCATCAGGCGGTTATAGTCCCCGTGAAGCATCTCTCCCACCAGAAAGAAATCTTCTTTCAAGCTCTGCGTATAGCTGCGCAGTCTGCGCACAAAGCCCTCGTCCAGGCAATACGCCACATCCAGCCGCAGCCCGTCGATATCAAACTCATCTACCCAGAATTTCACGCTCTCCAGCAGATAATTCACCACATCCTCATTATGCAGATTCAGCTTGACCAGATCATAATTTCCCTCCCAGCCCTCGTACCAGAGCCCATCGTTATAGTTGGAATTGCCGCCGAAGTCAATGCGGTGGAACCAGTTTACATAGGGGGAGCCCTCCCGGTTCCTCAGCACATCCTGAAAAGGCCCGAAGCCTCTGCCCACATGGTTGAACACGCCGTCCAGCACTACTTTGATCCCGTTCTCATGGAGCGCTCTGCAGACTTTCTGAAAGTCTTCGTTGGTCCCAAGCCTTACGTCCAGCTTCCTATAATCACGGGTGTTATATCCGTGGGTATCCGATTCGAACAGCGGAGAAAAATATATGGCGTTGATCCCAAGCTTTTTCATATGAGGGATCCAGTCCGTCACTTTCAGGATCCGATGCTCCAGCGCCCCGTCGTTCTCAAAGGGCGCCCCGCAGAATCCCAGGGGGTAGATCTGGTAAAATACACTTTCATAGGCCCACATTTTCCTAATCCTCACTTTCTGCCGCCCGGCCGCGGCTTCCGATTTCCCATTGACCGATTTGGTTAATTGCAGCCAACTTGCAAAGTTCCGTCTTTTTATCATCCGGATACCAATGTCACATTTTTTGCCGCAAATCAAAAGAAATCAACCAAATCAACATAGTTATCAACATATACACACATGTCATTTTATCATTTTTAGTCTGTCATTTCCATAGTTTTTGACGTCAAATCTTTCATTTTTACAGCCAGGAGTCCCAAAAACGTTCCACCCGTTTGGAAACGGTATCCACGGAGACCGCCTCATAATTCTCCCAGCCCCTCGGATACAGCCTTTGATAGGCCGGCTGCAGGAAACGTTCGTCCAGCAGGGCAACGATCCCTATGTCCTCCGCCGTGCGGATCACCCGGCCCGCAGCCTGAAGCACCTTATTCATTCCCGGATAGCGGTAGGCGTAATCAAAACCGCTCTCGCCCTTCCTGTCAAAATAATTCTTTAACAGCTCCCTCTCAAAACAGACCTGTGGAATTCCCGTACCCACGATAATGGCGCCGATCAGGCCGTCATTCTTTAAATCGATTCCCTCCCCGAAAATACCTCCCAGCACACAGAAACCGATGAGAATGCTGTCCTCTTCTTCAATCTCCATAGCAATCTCCGCCTGCAGGTCCGCCTGAGAGACGGTCCCTCCCCGGAAACGGGCCAGAAAATCTTCCCTCTCGGATTCGCTCATGGATTCACTCTGAAGAATGCACTCCCGGCCCTCCTCTGAAAAATACTCCCTGTATTTCTCGTAAAGGATCCGCAGGAACGCATAAGAGGGACAGAAAACCATATAATTCCCGTGCCGGTTCTTCACGATCTCTTCTATATAACAGGCGATATTGTAATATTCCTCCTCAGAGCGCCTGGTGTATCTGCTGGTGACATCGCAAGCCACATAAAGGCCCTGTCTTTCGGGATCGAACACGGACCGGGCATACACTTCATAGTCCTCCGCCGCCCCTCCAAGCAGCTTCTTATAATACTGTATCGGCAGAAAGGTAGCCGAGAACAGAATCGTGCTGCGTCCCCGGGCCATGCAGTTCTTCAGATTGTCTCCGGGATCCACACAGAACAGCTTCAGCAGAAAGTCCCCGTCCTCTTCCGTCTGGACATATTTCACATAATTATCGTCCGCCAGCTCATAAATCTCCAGAAAATGGCTGACCTCAAAGAAGAAATCCAAAAGCCGGTCCCGTATGGGCAGCTGTCCTTCCTCCTGCTGATCCAGATATTCATCCAGCGCCCCGTGCAGTTTTATCAGCGCCTGCACAAAACCGTCTATGCCCTCCACAACACTGGTTTCCCCATATTCACGCCTGATTGCCTGCAGCTGCCGGCTGCATTTTTCCGCTTGGCCGATCATCCTGTCCGCGTATCCCTGCCAGATCAGAATGCTCTTTCCGCCCCCGCGTCCGGCGCTTCTTTGGCCTTTTCTTTCTTTCTGTGACGTCTCTGGCGTAATCAGTGTCATTTCCAATGTCATCTGTCCTGAAACATCGGATTTTCTTGCTTTTTCCGCAGTCTCCGACAGAATTGTCTCCTTTAGTTCTCTCCGCATTTCCAGGAACTGTGACTTTCTGAGAGACGCACTGTACATCTCTCTGCCCCGTTCCAAAAGGTTATGCGCCTCATCCACGAGAAACACATAGCTTCCTGCGGCTCCCTCACCGAAAAAGCGCTTTAAATACACATGAGGGTCAAAGAGGTAATTGTAGTCGCAGATCACCCCATCCGCAAACAGGCTCATGTCAAGGCACAGCTCGAACGGGCAGACCTGATGCTTTTGGGCGTATTTTTCAATCTGTTCCCGGGTAAAGCTCTCCTGTCCGGTGAGCAGATCGTACATAGCATCGTTCACCCGGTCAAAATGTCCCCTGGCATAGGGGCAGCAGTCTGGGCTGCACTGGGGCTCCTCCAAAAAGCAGATCTTTTCCCTGGCCGTCAGGATCACACTCTTGAACCGCAGGCCGTTCCGGCGCAGAATGCCGATGGTGT
>CANRMK010000272.1 GCA_947631715.1 uncultured Acetatifactor sp. | reverse complement strand
AGATTATGGCAGAAAAAGAGAATATGCAGGCCGCAGCAGGAGTGGACGGGATCTTTTTTAAAAGTATTGTGGATCAGGACCGGTGCTCTGTGGTTATCTGTAATTTGGAGCACAAGATCATTTATATGAATCCGGCTGCGATAGAACACTATGCGAAGCGCGGCGGCGCAGGGCTGATCGGGACAAATCTTCTGGCGTGCCACAATCCGGAATCGGTGGAAAAGATCAGGCGTGTGACGGAATGGTTCGCCTCGGACGAGAGCCATAACATGGTATATACATTCCACAATGAAAAGCAGAATAAGGACGTTTATATGATCGCGCTTCGGGACGAAGGCCGGCTGATCGGCTATTACGAGAAGCACGAATACCGGGGCGCGGAAACGATGAAAAGATACGATATGCCAGGGCCGGCTTGACTTTTTTTCGCGGAACGGATAGACTGGAAGACAGAAAAATACAGCGGCCGGAGGAGGCCGGAAAGAGAGGTTTGGAGATGGCGTTATTTTACGTGAACCCCAATGTGAAAAAAGGGCATATCAACCCGGAATTGCAGGGGCATTTCTCGGAACACCTGGGGAGATGCATTTATGAGGGCATCTATGTGGGGGAAGATTCGCCTGTCCCCAATGTGAACGGTATGCGCACGGATGTGGTGGAGGCGCTGAAGGAGCTCCATGTGCCGGTGCTGCGCTGGCCGGGCGGATGCTTTGCGGACGAGTATCATTGGAAAGACGGCATCGGGCCTAAGGAACGCCGGAAAAAGATGATCAACACCCACTGGGGCGGCGTGGTGGAGGACAACAGCTTCGGCACTCATGAGTTCATGGAGCTTTGCCGTCAGCTGGGCTGTAAAACATATATCAACGGAAATTTGGGCAGCGGCACTGTGCAGGAGATGAGCGAATGGGTGGAGTATATGACCTTTGAGGGCGTTTCCCCCATGGCGGACCTGCGGAAAGAGAACGGTCATGAACAATCCTGGACCGTGGACTATTTTGGCGTGGGAAACGAAAGCTGGGGCTGCGGCGGCAATATGCGGCCGGAGTATTACGGAGACATTTACCGCAGATACCAGACCTATGTGCGCAACTATAAATCAGGAAAAGAAATATACAAGATCGCCTGCGGAGCCAATGCGGACGATTACCATTGGACCGACAAGGTGCTCGAGACGGTATTTGACCACGGAAGCGGGTTCATGAGCGGCATGTCCCTGCACTACTATACAATACCCACGGGGGATTGGGGAGTTAAGGGAAGCGCGCTGGACTTTGACGAGAAGACCTGGTACCGCACGCTGAAAGCTACCCTTAAGATGGAGGAACTGATAAAGCGCCACGGGGCCATTATGGATCAGTACGATCCTGAGAAGAAGATCGGCATGGTCATTGACGAGTGGGGAACCTGGTACGATGTGGAACCGGGCACCAATCCGGGCTTCCTCTATCAGCAGAATACCATGCGGGATGCGCTGGTAGCCGGCATCAATCTGAATCTGTTCAACAAGCACTGCGACCGGGTGCAGATGGCCAACATTGCCCAGATGGTAAATGTGCTTCAAGCTGTGCTCCTCACTGAGGGGGACAAGATGATAAAGACGCCTACCTGGTATGCGTTTCATATGTACCGGGACCATCAGGACGGAGAACTGGTGGAGTCTTCCGTGGAGACGAGACAGATAGGCTTAGAGGACGGATATCAGGTTCCGAATCTGACAGAATCCGTGTCCGTGGCAAAGGACGGGAAGCTTCATGTGACCATGACCAATCTTTCCCTTACGGAGAGTGAGAGGATTCAGGGATTCTTTGCGGAGACTCCCATAAAATCCATAAAGGGCACGATTCTTACGGGAGCCATGAATGCCCATAATACTTTTGAGGCGCCCGATCAGGTGCAGGAAACGGCGTTTGACGGCGTGGACGTACATGGAAACCAGGTGGAGTTCACGATTCCCGCCTGCAGTGTACTGCATCTGGAGGCAGAGATCTGAGGACGGTGAAAGCGGTGTACGATTACAGGGAGACAATGGACAGGATCCTGCGGCAGGAGGTGGAGCAAGGCAAGGTGCCGGGCGCCAGCGCTCTGGTCCTCTGCCGGGGAGAAGAACTGTATTTTAATGCCTTTGGCATGGCAGACATGGAACAGGGCATTCCCATGAAGCGTGATACGATCATCCGGCTTTACTCCATGTCAAAACCGGTGACGGCTGCGGCAGTGATGCTGTTAGCGGAGCGGGGCGAGCTGGATCTGTGGGATCCTGTGTCCAACTATCTGCCCTGCTTTAAGGATCAGAGAGTCTGGAGTGATCTCAGTGGCGAGATCCCGGCCCTGCGGGAGAACACGATCTATGATCTGTTAAATATGACATCGGGCATTCCGTATCCGGACGAGCAGAACGAGCCGGGGCGGCGCATGGACAGGGCAGTCCGGGAGCTGATCGCCCGCAGGGAGCGGGGAGAGCGCGTGGATACCCGGGCGTGCATGGAGGCCATCGCATCGGTGCCTCTTTGCTTTCAGCCGGGGGATACCTGGATGTACGGTTTTTCCGCGGATGTGCTCGGAGGCGTGGTGGAGGCAGCGTCCGGGAAGACATTCGGAACATTCCTGCGGGAGGAGCTTTTTGAACCTTTGGAGATGCCGGATACGGGCTTCTTTGTGCCAAGGGATAAGCTGGAACGGTTCGCCTGCAGCTATGAGCTGACAGATAAGGGGCTGCAGCCTTTGAGAGAAAGCCATCTGGGCGAGTATTACGGAGAAGATGTGGCGTTTGAATCGGGAGGTGCGGGACTGGTCTCCACTCTGGACGATTACAGCCACTTTGCCTCCATGCTGTTAAATGGCGGGAAATTCCGGGGCAAGAAGATATTGGGACGGAAAACCGTGGAATTTATGACAAAGAACCGATTAAATGAGCGGCAGAAAAAGACTGCCATATGGGACAGTATGAAAGGATACGGATACGGCTGTCTCATGCGGGTGCTGGAGGATCCCGGAGCCGCGGGACTGAACGCTTCACCGGGAGAATTCGGATGGGACGGCTGGACCGGGAACTATGTGTCCATAGATCCCACGGAGGGACTGATCTTTCTGTACTTTATCCAGCGCCACGGGGACGACACGGCAGCCGCGCTGCGCAGACTCCGCATGGCCAGCTATGGCGCACTGGAATAAACATAATTAAAATACGGCGGGAAGAGACCCATTGGTCATCCCGCCGTATTTTAATCTTCGGAATTCTCGTCCGCGTCTGCCGCTACGGCAGCTGTCACGGAGGAGACCACAGCTATGATCACAGCTATGATCACGATCAAAAGACCGCCCGCTAAAATGATGAACATGATTTATGCACCTCGCTCGCCA